>JAQBHE010000593.1:0-13817 GCA_032128015.1 Holophagae bacterium | reverse complement strand
CGGCTCGGATCCTGATCGGTCGCGATACCGACTGCGATATCGCGGTCGATAACCCGGCCTGTTCGCGCCGCCACGCCGAGATCGTGAGCGAGGGCGCCGGTCACCGGCTCCGCGATCTCGCCAGCTCGAACGGCGTCTTCGTCGGCAGCCGGCGGGTGACCGACGTCGCGCTCAGCGATGGCGCCGCGTTCAACCTCGGCGGCGAAGGTGGGATCACGTTGGTCTACCTTCGTGTTCCTGAGCCGCAGGCAGCTGCGCCCCAGACGGCGGCGCCGCAGGTCCTGATGCTGACCTACCCGGTGAAGGGTGGGCTCAAGAACCTCAAGGTGGCGGCTGGTGTCGAGTACGTCGTCGGTCGATCGCCCGAGGCCGATGTCGTCCTCGACGACAGCAAGGCGAGCAAGCAGCATTGCCTGATCCACTCGCGAGGCGGGCGCTTCTATCTCAAGGATCTCGGCAGCGCCAACGGCACCTACCTGGGCGGCGAGCGCGTTGACGAAGTCGAGCTGGTTCCGGACTCCAAGATCCTGGTCGGGACGACCCGCATGACCGTCCAGTTGAACAAGGTCGATCTCGCCGACCAGGCGGCGCTCCTCGACGGCACCGTCTTTGCCGAGCTGGCCAGCTTGGCGCCCGCGGCCGCCAGAGGCTCGTCGGCCTCGCCCGCTGCCGTCCCCCGTCGCGGTTCGCCGCGGCTGCTCGTGGCCGGGCTCGCCGTGCTGCTGATCGCGACGATCGCCGGCTACCTGCTGCTGGTGCGCACCAGTTCCAGCGGTGGCACCGCGGTCCGCGAGGTCGCCGGCGCCTCGGTCTCGAACGAAGCGGTGGTTCAGGTGGTGGCGGTGGCCGAGAAGGAGCTGGTGTTCTCGATCGCCGCTACTGGCGCGATCAAGCCGGTGAGCCAGGTGACGGTGAGCACCGAGGTGGCCGGGCGCCTGCTCGAGGTCACGGTGCAAGATAACGCCCAGGTCGCGCGAGGCGATCTGCTGGCAACGGTCAACGACCGCGACTTGCGTCTCCAGATCGACCAGGCCCGGTCCTCGCTCAGCCCCGCCCAGGTGAATCTCGCGCGCGAGGACTTCGAGCGCAAGCAACGGCTGTTCGAGGACGACGTCATCACCCGCTCGGTCTACGAGAGCGCCCAGAGCAACTACCTCGCTCTCAAGGCCGGTCTCGACAGCATCGAAGCGAAGGTCCGTCAGCTCCAAGAGCAGATCACCAAGACCCGGATTCGAGCGCCGATCTCGGGCGTGGTGCTCAAGAAGCACGTGAACGTAGGGGAGGTGGTGGCGCCGGGTACTCCGATCGTGACCCTGGCGAATGTCGACCAGGTCTTGCTCGAGGCCGAGGTCCCGGATCGCGATGTGGTCAACCTCGCCCGCGGCCAGGCGGCCGAGGCCACCAGCGACGCCTACCCCGGACGGGTGTTTGCGGGTGCAATCGACAAGATCGCCAGCGCCGCCAACCCGGTGACCCGTACCTTCAGGGTCGAGGCGCTGCTGGCAAACGACGACCACCTGCTCAAGAGCGGCATGATCGCGGCCCTGCGCATGATCCAGGAGCGCGGGACGGTGGTGGTGGTGCCGCTCGAGGCGGTGATCGGCGAGTCCGCGGGCCAGCCCGCGGTGTTCACGATCGCCGGCGCGACCGCCCACCGCACCGAGGTCCGGCTCGGTCGCCGGGTCGACCGCGACGTCGAGGTGCTGTCCGGCCTGGCCGCTGGCGACCAGGTCGTGGTGTTCGGCCAGGAAGACCTCCGCGACGGCCAGCCGGTGCGAGTGGAAGGCGGGCGCTCGGTTCGGTAGTCATCTCCGTCGCACACCGAGGGCTTCGGGTTCTTTCGAACGAAGCGGCCGGTGCCGCCTCGCTCCTGAGAGGACGTCCCCGTTTTCTCCCCGTGACTTCGCGACACCGCGTGCACAGCTGGGGAGTGGTGAAACCACGATCCCGCTGGCAGCTAGACTAGCAAACGGTCATCAGGGCGTTCATGTACATGAAGCGCCCGCTCTCTGGAACCGCCAGCCAGATCCGCTGTCCCTGCTCGAGCCGCCCGGAGTGGAACAGATCCTCGAGCGCCAGGTAGGCGGAGGCTGAGCCGACGTTGCCGACCCGCGTCAGGTTGGTGAACCATCGCTCCTGGGGGAGGCCGATCCCGGCGCGCTCCATCTGCTCGGCCAGAGGCTTGCGAAAGTATTCCGAAGACAGGTGCGGCAGAAAGTAATCGACGTCCTTCGGTGAGCAACCCCTGCGTTCGGACGCGATCTCGAGAGACTGCACGGCGTACGCGATGATGTTGTCATTGAGCAGGCGGACGTCTTGCTGCAAGGTTGTCAAGGCGCGCTCCCGCACGGTCTCGTAGTCGTAGGTGTGGAAACTACGCACCGTTCCGTCGTCCTGTCTCGCGCAGCCTCCGAACATGCACACTGCCAGCTCGTTGGCGAACGACATGCTGTCGACCCACTCGATCCTCAGACTGATCGGTCCGCGCGGTCGGTTCTCCATCAGCAGAGCGCCGGCACCATCGGACAGCATCCAGCGCAAGAAGTCTCTTTCGAAGGCGAGCGGAGTCGGTTCTCGGGAGCTCTGGGAAGCCTCCGAAACAGCCACGAACTTGTGGGCCGAGGAGCTGAACGAAGCAGTCTCCGATCCGGTGCAGACGGCGTTCTTGGTCTCGCCGGCGCGGACCGAGAGGTAGCCGTACTTGTAGGCTTGCATTCCAGAACAGCAAACCCCGGAGGGCGAGTTGATCTCGAGGGGTCGATTCTTGAGGACGCCATGCACCATCGAAGCGTGGGACGGGATCATTTGGTCCGGAGTAGCCGTGCCGCAGCACAGCAGTTCGATGTCGTCGATGGAGAAGTGCTCATCGGCGAGACTCTGGATCGCCCTCGCGGTGAGCTGGGCGTTGTTGTGGGTGATCGTTCGGTTCTTGTCGATGGCGTAGTGGCGAGTCTTGATCCCGCTCTGGCGCAGCACGATGCTTCGGGTGCGTGAGGGGCGGTCGTTGACCATGCCCAGGATGTCTTCCATCTCGGCGTTGGCGACCGGGTCGTTGGGCAGGAACTTGGCGATTCGGGTGATGAAGACTTCGTTCATGAGCGTTGGCCTCGTGAGCCCTGATCAGTACCGGAGAACGTTCCGGATCTTATGGTCGACCGTGGCTCGCCTGAAGGGAAGGGTCGAGTGGAAGAGCAAGAAGGAGAGCGGCGACAGCACTGCGATTCCCAGGGCCAGGTAGATACCAAAGAGCAGGACCAGTGTCGCGCGACCACGACGGTAGCGGCCGCCGACCCTACGGAGGAGCCTAGACCAGACGCCAAACGCCCTCGCTGCGGCGGTCTCGAGAGCCAGCAGATGCGGGACGATCGGGGCGCCCGCGGCTTGGTCGAGCTGGTCCTGGAGGTCGGGAACGGTGGTCGCCGAGAGCGCGTCTCTGACAATAGCCCCGAACCCGCCGCATCGGGCCACGTCGACGGTAGACACTCCGGGTCGCGGAAACGCGCCGAGCAAGCGGTCGCGGCGGCCGCGCAGCATCCAGCCGACAATCGTGATGGCGCTGATCAGATTCGGAGCGGGATCGGTGAGCGCGATGTGGCCGATCAGGCGAGCTCCCGCCGAACGCAGGCGCCGCTTGACGCGGTCGTGGGCGCGGCACCACATGTTGCGGGCGCCGACCAGGGTGATCACCGGTGCGTTGTGGAGCACGGCGCGGCCGGTTGGGGACTGCAGGAAGGAGCTGGCCGGGATGGACGGAGACAGGTACCAGGGCTGGTAGGCGAGAACGACCAGGTCGAAGGCCTGTTTGGGGTCGAAGCGCGCGGGTTCGAGACGGCAGGGAATCTCGAGGAACGATTCCGGGAAGGCATCGAGGAACCGACGCAGCGGCCATGGGAACGGAAACGGCGGCGAGGGGCGCAGCACTTCCTCGACCAGCTCGAGCGATGGAACGGCGCGGAGCGGAGCCAGGAAGGCGTCCAGGATGTCGGCGAGCTGGCCCGACTGCGAGTAAGAAACGACCAGGACACGTCGTTGCAATGGCCGAGGCTCGGGCTGGTTCATGGTGCTTCGAGGACCTCGACTTGGCAGCGGAGCGTCGTCTCGGTGGGTCCGGCTGTCGCGCTCAGGGATCGGGGGCGGGACCAGGAGCTCAGCGCGGCGCGACCAAGAGTGGCATGCCGCCCTCGGCGCGTAGGGTGATGCGCGCCACGGGTCGCGGCTGGTGTCCGGGAACCGGCCGGAAGCGCAGGGAGCGCAGCAGGGTCGCCAGGATCACCACGGTCTCGATCATCGCGAAGCTGGCGCCGATGCAGACCCGGGGTCCGGCGCCGAACGGCAGGAAGGCATAGCGCGGCCGGTTCTGGTCGCGGGCGGCCGCAAAGCGGTCCGGATCGAAGCTGTTCGGGTTGGGCCAAAGCCGGCTGTTGCGGTGCAGACAGAAGGTCGGGATGACCAGGTGAGTGCCGGCCTTGACGCGGTGATCGCCGAGGGTCATGTCGACCCTGGCCTGGCGGAGCAGGACCGGAGCCGGGGGATAGAGACGCATCGCTTCCTCGATCACCTGGCGGGTGAATGACAGCGACTCGACCTGGTGCGGCTCGATCGCCTCGGCGCCCGCGACCTCGCCCGCCTCGACGGCCACCCGTTCTTGGACCTCCGGGTCGAGCGCCACGAGCCAGAGCGCCCAGGTGAGCGCCAGCGCACTCACCTCGTGGCCGGTGCTGATGAAAGTGATTAGGTTGCTCACGAGCTCAGGATCGGTCATGCGTCGGCCGGTCTCCGAGTCGCGAGCCTCCATCAGCTGGTCGAGCAGATCGGGAGCCGCGGTTGACGACGCCGCCCTCGCGTGCCGCTCGGCGACGATCTTCCCGACTTCTCGGTGCAAGTACTCGCGCGCTCGGATGAGTCGCCGCCTTCCCGGATACGGCGTCCAGCGGGGAGCCGCGAAGACCGTGAGGATGTTGTGCCAGGGGACGGCCTCGAACGCGTCGGTCAGGGCTCGGGCATACCCCTCGGCATCGAGGACTTCCGGGTTGCCCAGCATGGTCGCGACGATGATGTCGAAGGTGACTTCGCGCATCGCCTCCGCAGCGTCCACGGGCGTCGCGGTCGCGTGTCCGCGCCAGTGCTCGACCTGGCGCTCGGCGATGGTCGAGAATACCGGCACGAAGTCGCGCACGCTCCTGGCGCGGAAGCTCGGCATCACCGCAGCTCGTTTCCAGCGCCATTCGGCGCCCTCGGCCAGGAACACCGAGAGGTCGCTCAGGACCGGGGTGAAGATGCGGTTTGTGAAGGCGTTGCGACCGGCCTCGTCGTCTTTCTGCACTAGCAGCTCCCGGATCAGATCGGGATCGCAGACCAGCATCATCTCGCCGCACGGCAACTTGATCCGGGTCACCGCCTGCTCGTAGCTCGAGCGCGGAAAGGACTCGATGAAGTTGCGCCGAAAGCCGCGCCACGTCATCTCCGCGGGCGGCTCGAAGGGGATGAGTGCGGGGTCGGTCAGCATGCGCTCAGCCGCTCAGTCCTTTGTTGGGCCGGGCGGAGATGGTACCATCCAGGGCGGATCGGCGTAAGGCAGAGGCCGGTATCCAGAGCACCATGGATGGGGCAACAATCCGTCTCAGAGTAACTGACCCGACGCCGCGTGAGCGACCCCTCGGCGGGCTCTCGCGCGCCGCTGCGAGGCTGCTACGCGAGAGCCGCGACTTGTCGTTCTTGTGGTTGACCGTGGCCATCTCGGCGACCATCGTGCCGCTGGCCGTGCTGATGGTCTCGGACGTGTGGTTCTCGTGGTGGCTGGCTGCCGCCTATCTCGTGCTGCTGATCGGCGGCTTCTACCTGCCGATGCTGATCATGGTTCATCTGGTAGCGCATCGGCCGCTGTTTCGGCCCCGTTACGCCTTCTTGAGGCACTACCTCAATTGGGTGCTTCACCCGCTGTTCGGGCTGTTTCCCAATGCGTTTTTCGCCCACCACATCGCCATGCACCATGCGGAGAACAACTCGGCGGTCGACTTGAGCAGCACCCTGCACTACCAGCGCGACAGCCTGTTCGACTTTGTTCGCTACGCCGTGAGTTTTCCGATCCACGTGTACTTCCACCTGCCCGTGTATCTGTGGCGGCGGAAGAGGTTCCGGCTGGTGCGAGCGGTCGTCGGCGGCCAGCTCGCCTACGTGACCGTTGTCGCGGGTGTCGCGTGGTTCCACTGGCAGGCGGCGTTGGTGGTGTTTGGAATTCCGCTGGTCTTTGCGATGGCCGGGTTCAGCTGCACCAACTGGACCGAGCATGCCTTCGTCGACGAAGCAGCGCCGCAGAACATCTACCGCAGCGCGATCGTCTGCATCAACACGATCTACAACCGAGTCGGCTTCAACGACGGCTACCACGTCGGTCACCATCTGAAACCGAACCTCCATTGGTCGGAGCTGGCGGAGGATTTTCGGGCCAACTGGGTCCAGTACGCCAGCGAGGATGCCATTGTCTTCCGGGGACTCGACTACTACCGAGTGTGGTTTCTGCTCATGACGAAGCAGTACCGGGCTCTGGCGCGCCGCTGCGTCGACCTGGCCGACCGGGGGCGCTCCGAAGAGGAGACGATCGCCTTGCTGCGTCGGCGCGCCGCGCGCTTCGCGGGAAACGGCGGTATCGAGAGCGCAACCGCGGTGCGCGGCTGAGCTCGGGCGCGCCGGCTGAGCGTGCCGCTGATGGCCTGGACGTTTCGTAGAGTGACCCGTACGGCAGCCGGTGCGATCTCGTTCGCGGCGACGATTGGATCGGCAGCGGATCCTGCTGCCCGGGCCGGACCTCGCTCGCGGAACCACTATGGCCACCGGTAGTCGGGACGCAACGGGAGAGGGTGATCCGCAAACGCGGAACCCCGACTTTTTCCGTTCGTTCGGGCGGAGGGAGCAGGTAGCGCAAGTATTCAGCCGGCCCTCGGCGATTCCGAGGCGTCGAGGCGGACCACGGGCGCCGCGCTGGCGGGTGGCCAGGCGCGCGGTGTTCTGGACCCTCCACCTGGCGCTCTATGGCCTCGCTCGAGCGGTGCCGATCTGGGGTTCGGAGCGGCGGCGGGCGCGACGCGCAGTGCTGTTTCGCAAGATGCTACAGGCAGGCGGCACGGTCTCGCACAAGCTCGGACAGCAGCTCTCGATTCGCACCGATGTGCTCGATCCGGTCTTGTGCGACGAGCTGCGCAAGCTGCTCGACACCGGGCCGCCGATGGCGGTCGATGCGGCGCTGGAGATCCTCGAGTCGTCTTACGGTCGCCGTCCGGAGACGGTGTTTCGGTTCTTCGATCCGGAGCCGATCGGCTCCGCGTCGATTGCCTGCGTGTACCAAGCCGAGCTCCATTCGGGCGAGCGAGTGGCGGTGAAGGTGAGGCGCCCGGGATTGGTGCCGCGGCTCGCCGCCGATCTGGCGATCCTCCACTGGATCGCCAGGCTCCTCGAGAGCTTGGCGCTGGTGCGCGCGGGTTCTGCGACCAGCGTCACCTCCGAGCTGAGAAGGATGCTCCTCGAAGAGGCCGACTTCACTATGGAAGCGCGCTACCTCGAGCTGTTTCGTAAGGATTCGAGGAGTGTCCGATTCGTCACTGCGCCGAAGCTGTATCCGCAGCTGTCGGATGAGCAGATTCTGGTGACCGAATTCTGCTCTGGCGCCTTTCTTTCGGAGTTCTTGACCGCGATCGAGACCGGTCAGACCGCGAAACTGCAACCGCTGTTGGATCGCGGCTTCGACCTCCGGAAGATCTCGCGCTCGTTGGGGCAGACCTTTCTCTGGAGCGTTTTCGAGGCGGACGTTTTTCACGCCGACGTGCACCCGGCCAACATCGTCGTGCTGCCCGACAACTCGCTGATCTTCATCGATTTCGGATCCTGTGGGCAGTTCTCCGAAGGATTCCGCGAAAAGCTGCGAGAGCTGATCCGCGGCCTCCACAAAGGCGACTGCCACGGCTCCGCCAAGGTCTCTCTGGCGCTGTGTGAGCCGATCCCCCTGATCGACACCAACCCGCTGCTCGAAGACCTGCAGGACCTCTATCGCCGGTACTACCTCGCGGTTCGCAGCCGGTACAGCGACTGGACCGAGAAAACATCGGGTGGGGTGTTTCTGGATTCGATCAAGATTCTGGGTTGGTCCGGCGTCAACGCGAATGCCGAGCTCGTGCGCTACTGCCGCGCCAACATGCTCTACGACACCATGATCTTTCGCCTGTATCCGGACGCCGATCCGGTCAAGGAGTTGCGGCGCTACGAGAAGGGGTACTTCAAGCGCCGGGCCAAGAAGATTGGCAAGCAGCAGCTGAAGCAGCGTCCGGAGCGCACGATGATGACGCTGAGCAACACCGTCGAGTCGGCGAGCCTGGTGCTGCGTCGTGTTCGACGGTACCTCGACGTGCCGCGCTTCTCGTTCACCAGCGGAGTCAGCAAGCTGTCGAACGTCGTCTCGCTGGTGATCGGTGCGGGTTCTCGGCTCGCCTTGCTGCTATTGGTGGTGACCGCGGGCCGCACGTTGGCGCTGGTCAGGCGCTCATCGCTGGCGGAACAGCTGAGTTGGCCGGAGCTTGCTCGCAACTTGAGGTGGGTCGTCTGGTGGCCGCCGTTCCAGCTGGTGGCCCTCGTGACCCTGGTGGTGGTGGCCCGAAAGATCTGGCTGACGCTCCAGAGGGTGGAAGTCAAGAACGAGCTGTGATTCCTTTCTTGGCAGATCGCAGCGGTAACGCCGTCTTTCTTCCTTCTCCCATGGTCCCTCGTTCTCCCATGGCCGGTGCCTAGTACGGGTAGACTTGCTCCTTGCGAAACAGCCGCCGCCAGAGGCTGGGCAGCACCCGGTACTCTCGAGCTTGCTCCTTCGGCCCGACCAGGGTGGCGTAGATCACCGGCAGCAACAGCAGGATCAGGCCGGTCGACACTAGATCGCCGAAGATCAACGCGTTGGCGAGCGGCGACCACATGCTGCCGCCCCAGATTCCGAGGGGGATCAAACCGACGATCGTCGAGGTGCTGGTCATCATCACCGGCCCGAAGCGGCGGCGACCGGAGAGAAGCAGCGCCTCGTACATTCCCTTGCCTTCGACCCGCTGCATGAAGTTCGCGTAGTCGACCAGCAGGATCGAGTCGTTGATCACGATCCCCGTGAGACTGACGATTCCGAGGAACGCCATGAACCCGAAGGGGTTGCCGGTGAGCCACAGCCCGAGCACCGCGCCGACGACTCCGAACGGAATGGTGAAGACGATCACGAAGGGCTGGACGAACGAGTTGAACTGGATCGCCAGGATCGCGTAGATCAGCACCAGCACCAGCACCAGCGATTGTCCAAGGGTCGAGAACGCCTCGTCGCGCTCCTCGTTCTCGCCACCAATCTCGAAGCTGTAGCCTGCCGGCAGCTCGAGGTCGGCGAGGAGCTGGCGCGCTTCGCCCTGGATGTCACTGGGCAAGCGGCCCGAGACGTCGCACTGCACCGCCACGTAGCGCCGGCCTCCGCGCCGAAAGATGATGTTGAAGTCGTCGAGCGTCTCGAGCTTCGCGACCTCGGCCAAGGGCACGGCGCTGCGCTCGGGGCCGGGCAAATAGACGCCGTTGAGCGCCGAGGACTCGGTGAGCGACGCGGGATCGAGCCGGACGACCACCGGAGTCTCCTCATCGCCCTCGCGCAGCGTCGTTGCCTGTTCGCCGTTGACCGCCAGGTAGACGGTGCGCGCGAAGGCATAGGAATCGATCCCGAGCAGGCCGGCCTTGTCCTTGTCGAGGTCAAGACGCAGCTGTGGGGTAGGGACTCCGAGGTTGTCGCGCAGATCGATGATGCCTTCCAGACCCTCCATCCGCTGGCGGATTTCGGCGGCGATCTTGGCGAGGATCTTCTGGTCTTCGCCATACACCCGCACCTCGACCGCCGGCATCTGGGTGGTGCCCTGTTCCATGACCTCCGGCTCGACGGCGGCGCCGGCGATGCCGACGAGTTTCTGACGCAGGCCTTGAGCGAAGACCTCGCTCGAGACCTTGACGTCGGACTTCAGGTTGACCAGGAACTGCGCGTAGTTGGGTTGTAGCTGCTCGCGAAACACGTTGTAGTAGACCCGCGGGTTGCCGTTGCCGAGGTTGGCCGTGTAGTCGCGAATCTCCGGCTCGGCGGCGAGGATCGCTTCGACCTGCCGGACCACGGCGTCGGTCGCCGCAAAGCTGGCGGCGCGCGGCAGCCGGACGTTGATCAAGAAGAACGGAACGTCGGCTCTGGGAAAGAACTGGATGCCGAGGTAGGGGATGGCGGCGAGGCTGAGCGCGAAGAAGCCGAACGCAATCACCAGGGTGAGGGTGCGCTGGCGAAGCGCTCGCTTGACCAGTCCCGAATAGAAGTCGAGCAACCGCGACTCCTTCTCGGGCGCCAGCTTCGGCGGCCGGTTCTTCCACAGCGGGTAGCAGAGCAGCGGGATCACAGTCACCGCCATCACGTACGAGGCGGCGAGGGTGATGATCACGGTCCAGGGCATGGTCTTGAGGAATGCGCCGACGTCGCCGCCGATCATCAGCAGGGGCACGAACGAGGCGACGTTGGTGAGCGTTGAAGCGAACACCGGAACGTTCACCTCGGCCACTCCTTCGGTCACCGCTCGGGTGAGCGCCATGCCCTTGCCGAGCTTTTCGCTGATGTTCTCCATCACCACGCAGCTGCCGTCGACGACGTTGCCGAGGGCAAGCGCCAGGCCGAAGAGCGACATCTGGTTCAGCTCGAGGCCGGTCAGGCGCATCACGATCAGACACACCATCAGCGACAGCGGCACCGAGATCGAAACCACCAACGACTGCCGGATTCCCATGTGCAGGGAGACCAGGATCATGGTCAACACCGCCCCCTGGAGTGCGTTGTTGCCCAGGTTGCCGAGCCGGTTGTCAACGCTCACGCCGCGGTCGCTGATGACCTGCATCTCGAGCTCGCGAGGCAGCTCGGAACGCAGATCGTCGAGGCGGCTGCGGATCGATTCGGCGACCTTGCCGGTGTTGGTGTGCGCGCGCTTGCGCACCGACATCAACAGCGCCGGCTTGCCGTCGGTGCGCACCAGATAGGACGGGTCCTCGAAGCCGTCAACCACCCGCGCGACGTCACGCAGGCGCAGCAGCGAGCCGCCGAAGGTGCCGAGCACCGTGTTCTCGATCTCTTCGCGGCTGGTGAACTCGTTGGGGTTCTTGATCAGCAGCCGGCGTGGTCCGACATCGAGCTTGCCGCCCGGGAATGCGGCGTTCTCGCGAGTCAGGATGTCGCGGATGTTGGTCAGCGGAATTCGGTACTGCGACAGCCGCTGGTTGTCCACCAGAACCTGGATCTGGCGCTCCGGCCGGGCTTCGAGCTCGACGCTGGCGACTCCCGGCAGGCGGCTCAACTCGTCGTCGACCCGGTCGGCGAGGTCGGCCAGCCGGTTGAGGTCGAAGGGGCCGGTCAGCGACAACAGGATCACCGGGATGTTCGAGGCGTTGTAGCTCTCGAACCACGGCGCGCGCACTCCGGCTGGGAGGTCGGGAGCGATCTCCTTGTACTTGTTCTCGAGATCCTGCTGCACCTGCAAGAGGTCGGCGCTGGGCTCCATGCGCACGATCAGGACCACGACCCCGGCGGCGCCGATCGATTGCGACTCGATGCGCTTGATCCCTTCGAGCTCCAGGAATGCTTCCTCGATCGGCTTCGCGACCTGTTGCTCGAGCTTCTGGGCGTCGGCACCGGGGTACACCGTGTACATCAAGTAGGAGCTGGGCTCGAACTCCGGATCCTCGGTGCGCGGCAGGGTCAGGAACGCCCAGACCCCGGCGATCAGCAGGGCTCCGACCGCCAGGATGGTCACCCGGTAGTACTTGATGATGGCGATCCCGAAGCGCATGCTGGCGCTCGAGGCCAGATCGGAGTCGACCGACTCCGGGGGCTCGGGTGGATGGTCGGGCGGCGGTGCAGCCGCGACCGGCGAGCCTATCGGCGACCGGGCCGACGGCAGGCCGATGATCGTCTTGTCGGGGTCGAGCTCCGCTGCGTCAGCCGGAGGCCGCGAGAGGATGGTGCGGTCGAGCGACAGGTCGTCACGGCCGCGCAGCTCGGGGACGCCGGGGTCGGACTGCCGGGGGGTCGTACGATCGCCCTTGGTCGGATCCATTCTTGCTCTTTGTGCCGCAGCAAGCGTGAGCCGGGAATCGGTCGGCACCCTAGCACACGGGATCGTTGTCCGATGCCGTCTGCGCCGCAGCGAGCCGGGGTCAGAAGCGGCCGGCGTCGACGTCCTGGAGGTAGCGGATCAATCCCTCGAAGAACACCGCTTGGTCGTCGTAGAGCGCGAGGTGGCTGCCGTTGGGACAGTGCAAGGAGCGGCCCTTCGGAAACTGGGTCGCCATCCACTGCATGTGCTTCGGGTCCATGGTGTCGTGGGTAGCGCCGATCACCAGGGTCGGCACCGTGATCCGGGCGAGGTCGGCGGTGCGATCCCAGTGCTCGATCTTGCCGCTCGCCCCCATCTCGCTCGGCCCCTGCATCGGCACGTAGACCTCGCGGTTGATCTTGGTGAACGCCCGCATCACCGGATCAGGCCACTCCTCGAGCGGTAGGCGCAAGATGTGCTCGGTGTAGTAGTGGCTCAACAGCAGCTCGTTGTAGCGCGGATTCTCGTAGTCCTGCGCCTTCTCGAAGCCGAGGATCTCGGCGAGCACGGCGGGGTCGAGCTGAGGCATCAGGACCTTCTGGGCGTACTCGTTGTAGGCAGAGGTGCTCGCCATCATGTTGGCGATGATCAGGCCCTTGAGCTGATCCTGGTGGGCGAGCGCGTACTCGATGGCGAGCAGGCCGCCCCACGAGTTCCCGAACAAGTAGAAGTTGTCGCGGTCGAGGCCCAAGGCCACCCGAACCTGCTCGACCTCGTCGACGAAGCGATCGATCTCCCACAGCTCGGGGTCTGACGGCTGGTCGCTGTACGCCGAGCCCAGCTGGTCGTAGTAGTAGTACTCGATGCCGGCGCCGGGGAAGTAGCTGTCGAAGGCCTCGAAGTACTCGTGGGTGGCACCCGGTCCGCCGTGGAGCAGTAGGACCTTGATCCGCGGGTTGTTGCCCACCCGCTTGGTCCACACCGAGAAGGCGCCTTTGGGGGTATCGATCGCGATCTTGCGAACGCCGCCCGAGAGGACATCGGTGCGCCCCGTGTTGTCGAAGTAGGAGCTGGTCGCCGGCTCCGGAGGCGTGGACGGTGCCGCACAAGCGGCCAAGACACCGACGGTCATCGCCAATGTTCGAATTCGCATCCTGAGTCTCCTTTGGTTCGGCTGGGAATGCTACCGCAGGTGGTGTCCTGCGGCTCGCCGGTAGTACGGGGCCGTGGCGAGGCTGGATCACAGCCGTGGAAGGCCGGTGCAGGTGCTTCGATTCCTGCGCCGTGTGGCTGGGGAGGCAGGTAGAGGCCGAGGTCCGTCGACCCGCGGTCCTCCGGGTTGCGCTGGCATGTACGATGGGGCCATGACCAGAACAATCGCGCCCATCCTTCTCGTCTCGCTAGCGATCGCCACCGCCACTGGGATGGGCGCCCAGGTCACGACCGCCGACCCCGAGTACACCGGCGACGACCGGCTCGAGCGCTGGAGCGGCAAGCGGATCTTGGTGCTCTCGCCGCACCCCGACGACGACGTGCTGACTTCGGGCGGCACGCTTGCCCTGCTTGCACGCGGTGGCAACGAGGTGCATGTGGTCGTCTACACCAGCGGCAACGCCGGCTCGCGGGATCCGGAGATGACCCGCCAGCGTCTCGCCGAGATCCGCACTGGCGAGGAGCGCCGGGCGATGGCCGAGCTCGGGG
>JAQBHE010000592.1:0-6061 GCA_032128015.1 Holophagae bacterium | reverse complement strand
ACCGTGCTACCGAGCGCGAACTTGTTGTCAGAACGACCTCGACGCCGCGGCGGCCGGGGAGCCCGTGGCGCTTCGGGCTTGGGTGCGGCGATCTCGACATCGAGCTCGTTCTCGAGCTCGCCGGTAGGGGTGGTCTCGAGGCGTTGTCCCGGCTCGTCCTCAGCGGACTCGGCGGCCTGCTCGGCAGCGTTGCGAGCGGCCTCGATCCTGCGCTCGAGCTCGCGCTGTTGCTCCTCGAGCTCGAGCCGCTGGCGCTCGAGAGCCTGGACATCCTCTGCGGACTGCCGCGGCTTCCGCTCCTGCGCAGCGAGCCTCACCGTCAGCCAAGAGCCGACCACCAGCACGGCCAACGCCAACACTGCCCAGCGCGTCCGCCGCGATCCGCTGGGCCTGTGCCCGCCGGATTCGGCCACCAGTGGCGATCGATGGCTAGCGGAGCTCACCGGCCGCCCTCTGGCTTCCGAGCAGGTTGGAGAGCACGAAGAGCCCCGTCGACGACCCCGCGAGGAACAACCACAGCACGAGGATCAGCTGCGGCGAGCCGGCGAAGTCGGAGAGCGTCCGGCCGAACTCGACCAAGCCCAGCCCAAGGCGCGGGATCTCGATCAGCAACGCGAACGATCGGGCGATCAGTCCCGCAAGGCCGGTCAGCAGCCCGAGCGGCCCGACGATCTCGAACAGCGGCCGACCGATGGTCAGCGCGCCGCCGGCAAGCACGCCGGCCTGGACTGCCGCCACCGCCACCGCCGCACGCACGCCCCAATGACCGAAGAGACGATCGACCCAGGTCGAAGCAGCCCGCGCGCTCTCGCGGCGCACCGCCAGCAGCACCCGTTGCGCAAAGCCGGCTGCGGGTGCCCATAACGCCAGCGTTGCGAACAGCTCCACAGCTGCCCGCTCGGACCGGTCGTCGGCGTCGGAGCGCTCGGCCTCGAGCCAGCTCCGGAGCAGCCGCCGCACTTGCGTCATGCCGGTGATCTTACCCATGGTCGGTCGCAACGCTCCATCTCGATCGTTCACTTCCTTCGCTCAACTCCACCGTTCCTGCGCCGGAGCGATCCCGTCGCTCTCCACCCTACGGCCGCCCCGGAACCCCGGTTTCACGAGCCCGCGACCTCGTCATTGGCCCAACCCTGGTCCCGCAACAACTCGGCGAGCTCCTTGCGCGCACGGTGGAGATGGGTCTTCACCGTTCCCAGCGGCAGTCCGGTGATCTCGGCCACTTCCTGGTAGGCATGACCGTGGACGAAACGGAGCAGCACCACGCTGCGATATTCCGGCCGCAACGTCGCGATTGCCCGTTCCAGGGCCTCGCCGAGCGAAGAGCTGGTCGCTAGATCGTGGGGCGAGCGGATGCTCGAGTCTTCGAGGGTCTCAGAGCGCGATCGACCCTCGCCGGCGTCCTCCAGCGGCTCGGTGTCGAGACCGGAACGCCGAAGGTGGTCGATCGTGGTGTTATGGGCGATCTTGAACAGCCAGCTCGAGAACTTCCGCCCCACATCAAAGCTGGGAAGCGCCCGATAGGCCTTGAGGAACGAGTCCTGCGCGAGGTCCTCGGCCAGCGCGGCGTCACGCACCATTCGCACAACCAGGCTGAACACCGGTCGCTGGTAGCGCTCCACCAGCTCGCGAAATGCCTCCTCGGATCCCTCGAGCGTTTTTGCAACCAGCTCCGGATCGGTGATCTCTTCGCTCCTCGCAGACTCTTCGCCGCCAGGGACTCCCCAGGCCCCACCGCTTCGGTCTCCTTCTCCGAGCTTACCTGCGCTCAGACCGCCGCAGCCGCGCTCCTGGCCTCCCGGTTGCTAAGATCCCCGCTCTCGCGCGAGACCACGAAAATGACCACCTCCACCCAGCGGCGGACCGCGCTCGAAGCCGTACGCAAGGCCTGCCTGCTGTGCCAGGCGGTGCAGGCCGAGTGGCTGCGCGGCGGCGAGGCGACCACCAAAGAGGACCGGTCTCCGGTCACGGTCGCCGACTACGGAGCCCAGGCGGTGATCAGCCTCAGCCTCGCTCGGCTCGAGCCGCGGCTGCCGATCGTTGGCGAAGAGAGCGCCGCCGCGCTCCGCCGGGAGTCCGCGTCGGTGACCCGCGCCGAGGTCACCCGCCACGTCCGGGCCCTGGTGCCAGACGCCAGCGAGGCCGCGATCCTCGACGCCATCGACGCCTGCGCCGACCGCGGCGGCGCATCGGGACGGCGCTGGGTGCTCGATCCGATCGACGGCACCAAGGGCTACCTGCGGCGCGGTCAGTACGCGGTGGCGCTGGCGCTGCTCGACGAGGGCACACCGACGCTCGGGATCCTCGGATGCCCATCGCTGCGCTCCGCAGACGGCGCGCGGGAGGGCAGCATGTTCGTCGCCGAAGGCGGGCAAGGTGCCTTCGAGATCGGGCTAGAGGACGCCGCGGACGCCGACGAAGTCCGGATCCGAGTGGCCGACCTCGAGGATCCCGCTGCGGCCGCGTTCTGCGAGTCGGTCGAGACCGAACACTCGGCGCACGATCGTCACGCCGCGATCGCCGCGCGCCTGGGGGTCAGCGCGCCGCCAGTGCGCATGGACAGCCAGTGCAAGTACGGCGTGGTCGCCCGCGGCGAGGCAGCGATCTACCTCCGACTGCCGCGCACCGAGAGCTACCGCGAGAAGATTTGGGACCACGCCGCCGGCTGCCTGGTGGTCACCGAGGCCGGGGGCCGGGTCACCGACGTCGATGGCCGCGAGCTCGACTTCGGACAAGGCCGCACCCTCTTGGGGAACCGCGGCATCGTCGCCACCAACGGCCGCCTGCACGACCGAGTGCTCGCGGCGATCGACCAGACCGCGCCCCAATTAGTAGTGCAACGAGGAGCGCGATGACCACGATCGTCGTCACCGGCGGCGCCGGCTTCATCGGCTCCAACTTCACGCGCCGTGCGCTTGCCGAGACCGCGGCGCGGGTCGTGGTATTCGACAAGCTCACCTACGCCGGCAGCCTCGACAACCTCCGCGACCTCGAATCCCATCCGCGCTACGCCTTCGTGCGCGGCGACATCGCCGCGCGCGACGACGTCGTCCGGATGTACCGTCAATGGTCGCCGGACGCGGTGGTGAACTTCGCGGCCGAGAGCCACGTCGATCGCTCGATCGACTCCCCTGAAACCTTCCTCGAGACCAACGTCCGCGGCGCCTTCGAGCTCCTCGAGGGCGCGCGTCGCCAGCTGCGGGGCGCCGACGACGCCACCCGTAGCGCCTTCCGCCTGCTCCACGTCTCGACCGACGAAGTGTTCGGTTCCGCCGCCGGTGACTCGCGCTTCGTCGAGACCACGCGCTACGCGCCGAACTCGCCCTACGCCGCCTCCAAGGCCGCCGCCGACCACCTGGCGCGCGCCTACCATCGCACCTATGGCCTGGGCGTGCTGATCACCAACTGCTCGAACAACTACGGTCCCTACCAGTTTCCCGAGAAACTGATCCCGCTGATGATCCTCAACGCAATCGAGGGCAAGCCGCTGCCGATCTACGGCGACGGCGGCAACGTCCGTGACTGGCTGCACGTTGACGACCACTGCGCCGGGCTGTTGCTGGTGCTCCGTCGGGGGCTGCCCGGCGAGACCTACAACCTGGGCGGCGACGCCGAGCGCACCAACGTCGAGATCGTCGATCGGCTGTGCGCGCTGCTCGACGAAGAGCTACCGTCAGCGGCCAACCCGGCGCTCGCTGGGCGCGCCATGCGCCAGTACGCGGACCTCAAGACCTTCGTTGCCGACCGTCCCGGACACGACCGGCGCTACGCGATCGACGCCTCGAAGATCGAGCGCGAGCTCGGGTGGCGGCCGGTCTACGGCTTCGACTCCGGCTTGCGCCACACCGTTCGCTGGTACCTCGCAAACCGCGACTGGTGCGCGCGAGTTCAAGGCAGCGGTGAACGCGAGCGACTCGGCCTGGGCGCGCCGGCATGACCGCGCCCGGAACGAAACCCGCGACGAACCCGCGCGCCAAGCGCCGCGGCATCCTGCTCGCCGGAGGCGCCGGCACCCGGCTGGAGCCGGTGACCACGGCGGTGAGCAAGCAGCTGCTGCCGATCTACGACAAGCCGATGGTCTACTACCCGCTGTCGACCCTGATGGCCGCAGGGATCAACGAGATCTTGATCATCACCACCCCACGCGACCAGGCCGCGTTCCGCCAGCTCTTGGGCGACGGCCACCCGCTGGGACTCGACCTGCGCTACGCGTCGCAGGCCGAGCCGAAGGGCATCGCCCAGGCGCTCCTGATCGGCGCCGACTTCCTCGAAGGCCGGCCGGCGGCGCTCGCCCTCGGCGACAACGTCTTCTACGGCCACCATCTGAGCCAGTACCTGGAACGCGCGGTCGAGCGCGAACGCGGGGCGACGATCTTCGGCTACCGGGTGCGTGACCCCGAGCGCTACGGGGTGGTCGAGTTCGACCGCGATGGCCGGGTCATCGGACTGCACGAGAAGCCCAAGACGCCGCCCTCGCCCTACGCGGTGCCAGGGCTCTATTTCTACGATCAGCGTGCGGTGGAGTTCGCCAGCGACCTCGAACCGTCGGCGCGCGGCGAGCTCGAGATCACCGATCTCAACCGTCGCTACCTCGAGGCCGGCGAGCTTTACGTCGAGCTCCTCGGCCGCGGCATTGCCTGGCTCGACACCGGGACCCATGAATCGCTGCTCCAGGCCTCGAACTTCATCCAGGCGCTCGAGGAGCGGCAGGGGCTCAAGGTCGCGTGTATCGAGGAGATCGCCTATCAGATGGGGTTCATCGACCGCCCCCAGGCGCTGCGCCTCGCCGCCGAGATGAAGAACCGTGACTACGGAGGCTACCTGCACAGCCGGATCGAGGAGGGTTTCGAGTGAAGGGTTTCGAGTGAAGGTCCGCGACGCCGGCCTCGAGGGCGTGTTGGTGATCGAACCGGTGGTTCATCGCGACGACCGCGGCTTCTTCGTCGAGACCTACCATCGCGAGCAGCTCCGCCAGCTGGGACTCACGGTCGAGTTCGTCCAAGACAACCACTCGAGCTCGGGGCCGGGAATCCTCCGCGGACTGCACGCCCAGAGCCGGAAACCCCAGGGAAAGCTGGTGCGGGTGGTCGAGGGCGAGGTGTTCGACGTCGCGGTCGACATTCGCCGCGGCTCGCCCACCTTCGGACGCTGGGTGGGCGCTCATCTGTCTGCCGTGAACTTCTTGCAGCTATGGATCCCGCCTGGGTTCGCCCATGGCTTCTGCGTGATCGGCGCCGGGGCCCAAGTGGTGTACAAGTGCACCGACTTCTACGACCCAAGCGACGAGATCACAGTCGTCTGGAACGACCCGGCGATCGGCATCGACTGGCCGCTGCGCGACCCGCGGGTGTCGCCCAAGGACCAGGCGGGTGCCCGGCTCGACGAACTGACCGACCGCCTGCCCCGATTCAGTCTGCCCCGATTCAGTCTGCCCCGATCCACTGGCCGAGCCTGAGTGCGCGTGCACCCTGCCCTCGAGCCCGTCCTCGAGCAGCTGTCGATCGACGCTGCGGAGCTCGAGCGCCTCCAACGCAAAGGAATCTCGAGCGCCGAGGTGGTGCGCCAGCTCGAGTTGCTGCGCTCGCCGCCACCGGCCTTGCGCCTCGACCGTCCCGCCCGCCTCGGCGACGGCATCGTCCGTCTCGACCCCCAAGACGAAAGACGGCGGCTCGCCGCCTGCGACCAGGCGGTCCACGACGGCCGGGTTCTGCGTTTCGTGCCCGCTTCCGGCGCCGCGAGTCGAATGTTCGCCGACCTCATCTCCCTCGCAGCCGACCCCCTGCCGGCCGAGCTCGAGCGCCTGCGCGCGGTGCTGCCGCGCCTGCCCTTCGACATCGATCTGGGCGACCGCGACTCCGGGCCGCCTTCCGTTTCTAACGCGACGACCACGGCCGTGGGCGAATCGGCGTCGGCGCTCGCCTCGCTGCCCAAGGCCCTGGTGCCGTTTCACCGCGAAGGGGACCACGCCAGGACTGCCGCCGAAGAGCACCTGTTCGAGGCGGCCCAACTGGTCGGCGCCGGCGAATGCGCGCGCCTCCACTTCACCGTCGCGCGCGGCTAC
>JAQBHE010000591.1:0-8597 GCA_032128015.1 Holophagae bacterium | reverse complement strand
CCGAGTGCGCCTTTCGGGCGCCTACGCTCCGGACATCGACGGCTCCGGCACCTTGACGTCGACGCTCCAGCTCGACGCCCGGAAGTACTTCCCCTTGTCACGGCGCAGCGCCTTCGCCACTCGGTTGTTCGCCAGCAGCCGCGGCGGCAACTTTGCGAATCCGGTCTACTTCGGTGGTCTCGACACCGTGCGCGGCTTCGATTTCCGCGACCTGGTAGGAGATCAGGCGTTCTTTGTGAACCTCGAGCTGCGCTTCCCGCTGATCGACTACTTCGTGACCCCGGTCGTGACCTTTCAAGGGATCCAGGGGCGCTTCTTTGTCGATATCGCTGGCGCCTGGTTCAAGGATGTCCAGAGCTTCCATTTCTACGATAGCGAGGCGGGGCGCCTCGACGACGGCGTGTCTTCCTACGGTTTCGGCATCACCATCAACCTCTTCGGCTTGGACCTGAATTTCGACTGGGCGAAGCGCTGGGACTTCAAAGAGAGCCAGGACAGCCGGACCACCTTCTGGATTGGCCAGCGGTTCTGACGAGCCGGAGGACGTCCGACTCCGCCTTCGGCTCCGTCGGCGTCCTCCACCTCGTGGCGGTCGTTGCGGCGTCGGCCTGCGGCCGCCGACGCAAGGAAGCTAGCGAGCTCGTTCTAGTCTCTTCTGGGGGTAGCGGCCGAGCTTGGGCGGCCGACTGAGGAGTTGGTGGGGCGTACTTGATCGCAGCGCATGGAGGTCACGTCGAGCGGACGCTCTTGGTCCTTTCCTTCGGGCGCAGAAGCTACCCTAGCGGGATCGTGCCAGGGGGATAGACTGAGCGCGCTGTGACCGACGGCGAGCTCAGGAGGCGCCTCGACGACTACGAGAACCTGCTCGAGATCGGAGTCGAGCTCGCTGGCACCCTCGACCTGGCGCGGGTCTTCGATCTCGCTCTCGAGAAGGCCGAAGAGCTGTGCGAGGCCGAGACGAGTTCGATCTGGGAGGTCGACGAAGACCGCCAGGAGCTGTTCTTTCGGGTGGTGCGGGGCCGTGCCGCTGGAGAGATCCGCAACTTGCGGGTGCCGTTCGGGGAGGGCATTGTCGGCTCGGTGGCGAGATCGGGTGAAGCCGAGATCGTTCGTGATGTTGCCAGCGATCCGCGGTGGCGCGGCGACCATGGTTCGGGGTTCTCGACGCGCGCGATTCTGGCCGCGCCGCTGCTGGCTCACGGCAGGGTGATCGGGGTGTTGCAACTCTTGAACCCGGTCGACCGATCGTTCTCGGCGGATGACCTCAAGCGGGTGAAGCTGTTCGCTGGGTCGCTCGCCCATGCGCTCGACAACGCGCGGCTGCACGCAGCACTCAAGCGGCAGTTCCTCGAGACCGTGACCGCGCTTGCCGAGGCTGTCGAGAAGCGGGATCCGTACACCGGTGGCCACATCCGTCGGGTGGTCGGGTACTCGCTGCTGCTGGCGCGGGAGCTGGACTGGAGCCGAAACGCTCTCGAGCAGCTCCGGCTGGCGGCGGTGTTGCACGACATCGGCAAGATCGCGGTTCCCGACCGGGTGCTCGGCAAGCAGGCCCCGCTCGATGCCGAAGAGGCGAGGATCATGCAACGGCACCCGGTCGATGGCGCCGAGATCGTCGGTGCGATCCGCGACCTGCGACCTCTGATCTCGGGGATTCGCCACCACCACGAGCGTCTCGACGGCCGCGGATATCCAGACCGCCTGGTCGACGCCGAGATTCCCGCGCTGGCGCGGATCATTGCGGTTGCCGATTCCTTCGATGCCATGACCTCCGACCGTCCCTACCGTCGCGGCCTCCAGCCGCCAGCGGCGGCCGCGGAGATCGAGGCCGGCGCTGGAACCCAGTTCTGTCCGGAGGTCGCGGCAGCGTTCAGTCGCCTCTACAGCCGCGGTCGGTTCTCGGTCGAGGAAGGCGAGCTTTCGGTGCAAGCCTTGTTCGCCGATTCCGGCGGATCGTAGAATCGACCCGGCAGGGAAGGGAGCGGCGCTTACGAGATGGAGGTCGAGGTCCTTGGCACCTACGGTGGCGAGAGCCCCGCGTGCGGGCTTACCTGCCTGTTGATCAACGGCACGATGGCGTTGGACGCCGGTTCGCTGAGCCGAGCGCTGCCACTCGATCGCCAGCTGGCGGTACGTACCATCGTCCTCAGCCATTCCCACAGCGACCACACCAATGGCCTGCCGTTCTTCATCGACAATATTTTCGGGCGCGCCGACGACAGCCTCGACATCTACGCCTCGCAGGAGACCATCTACGCGCTGCGCAAGCATCTGTTCAACAGCGCCATCTGGCCGGACTTCTCGCGCTTGCCCAACCACTTGCTGCCGTCGATTCGGTTCCAGGAGTTCGCGGACGAAGTGCCGTTCTCGGCCGAAGGAGTCACGTTCACTCCGATTGCGGTGAGCCACGTGGTGACCACCCACGGCTTCCTGATCGAGCACTCCGGAGACTCGGTGCTCTGGTCGAGCGATACTGGGCCCACCGAGCGGTTGTGGGAGGTCGCCAACCGCACCCCGCAGCTACGGGCGGTGTGCCTCGAGGTCAGTTTCGACAATCGGCTGCAGCAGGTCGCGGACGAATCGGGGCACTTGACGCCACGCACACTTGCCGGCGAGCTCGCCAAGCTCGACCGCGACGTGCCGGTGTACCTGCACCACATGAAACCGTTCTGTATCGACGCGATCCGTGCCGAGACCGCCGGCCTCGACCCGCGCATCCGGTTCCTCGAGCAGGGGCGCACCTACCGTTTCGGCGCCGCTGACCCTCGGCGCCAGGCGTCGGCATCGCCGTGAGCCGGCTGCCCGAACAGATCCCGCTGTTCGGGCCCGCGTCGTTGGTTGTCGCCACGCCGTTCGACGGCGCCACGCCGTTCGACGGCGCGCGATCGGCACCGGGACCGTCGCTCTCGGGTCTGCGCCTGGCGGTTCTGGGCTCGGGCAGCGGCGGCAACAGCCTGGTGATCGAGACCGCGACCGGTAGGCTGCTGGTCGACGCCGGATTTTCCAGCCGCGAGCTGGTACGCCGGCTGCGGCGGATCGGGATCGACCCCGCAAGCCTCGACGGAGTTCTCCTCACCCACGAGCATGGCGATCACTGCCGCGGCGCGATTCGTTTCGCTCGGCGCTTCGGGCTCCCGGTCCACGCCTCTGCGGGCACCGCTCGCGCTCCGGAACTGCAGGCGCTGGCGCCGCGGTCGGTGGTGCGCTGCGGCCGGATGTTCGAAGCCGGCGGCTTCACGATCGAGCCCTTCGCGGTGTCGCACGACGCCCGGGAGCCGCTCGGATACACCCTCGAGGATCCGGATGGGTTCCGAGTCGGCGTGGTGTCGGACCTGGGAGCGCGCACCCGACTCGCCTGGTCGCGGCTGCGTGACCTGGACGTTCTGGTGCTCGAGACCAACCACGACCTCGAGATGCTGCGCAACGGCCCCTACCCTTGGGCGCTCAAACAGCGGGTGGCCGGCCGCCACGGGCACTTGTCGAACGACGAGGCCGCGGCCGGTATCGTCGAACTGGTCTCGGACCGGCTGCGCTGCGTCGTGCTCTATCATCTCTCCACCACCAACAACCTGCCGGCGCTGGCGTTGGCGGCAGTCGGCGAAGCGCTCGAACGGGTCGGGTCGCGGGCACGGGTGGTGGTGACCGAGCAAGAGCGGCCTACCGGATGGATTCGCGCACAGACAGACCAGGAGGGCGCGGCGCCCGGGAGCCAGATCCGATGACCAAGAGCCACGAGTCCGAAGCGCCGTTGGCCTCCGGTCCGCTGCGGCTGACCGCGCGAGTCCACGTCTTCCCGCGCCGCGAGATCCTCGACCCCCAGGGCAAGGCGATCGCGGATACCCTGGCTCGGCTGGGATTCGGCGAGGTCAGCGAGATCCGAGCCGGCAAGGCCTTCGACATCGAGCTCGAGGCCGAGTCCGAAGAGGCGGCGAGCCGTCGCCTCGACGAGATGTGTCGGCGGCTGCTGGCGAATCCGATCATCGAGGACTTCACCTGGCAGCTGGTGGGGGCCGCCCGATGAAATGCGGAGTGGTGGTATTCCCCGGCAGCAACTGCGACCACGACGTTCACCACGTCCTCGAGAGCGTCCTCGGCCAAGAGGTCGAGCTGCTGTGGCACGCCGATGACGACCTTCGCGGTTGCGAGCTGGTGGTGCTGCCCGGCGGGTTCTCGTACGGCGACTACCTGCGGGCGGGCTCGATGGCAGCGCAGTCGCCAGTGATGGCTGGAGTGCGCCGCCATGCCGAGCGGGGCGGTTGGGTGCTGGGGATCTGCAACGGGTTCCAGATCTTGCTCGAGGCCGGAATGCTCCCCGGCGCGATGCGCCGGAACTCCGACCTCCGGTTCGTGAGCCGCGAGGTCTTCTTGCGAGTCGAGCGCACCGATCTCGCGATCACCAGACGCTACCGTCACGGCCAGGTATTGCGGATGCCGATCGCCCACGCCGAAGGAAACTACGCCGATCGACCCGCGGCGCTCCAGGAGCTCGAGAGCAACCGCCAGGTGGTGTTTCGCTACTGCGCCAAAGACGGCACGCTCGACTCCGACTCGAACCCCAATGGTTCCGAGAACGCGATCGCGGGAATCGCGAACCGTGCGGGCAACGTCTGCGCTTTGATGCCGCACCCCGAGCGCGCCGCCGAGGCGGTGTTGGGGAACTGCGACGGCCTCGAGCTGTTTGCCGGCCTGGTCGGCGCTGCGGTCGAGGCGGTCGCGAGCCACGGATGAGCGAGTCCCCAGTAGGAACCGAGCGATGGGTGTCGCGATGAGTGTCGCGATGAGTGCCGCGAGTGTCACTGACAGCCGGCGCCGGATGGCCGCCGAGCCGGACGTGGACGCGGAGGTGGCGCGCGAGCACGGTCTGGTGGACGCGGAGTACCAGCTCCTTTGTGGGGTGCTCGGTCGGCGGCCGAGCTTCACCGAGCTCGGAATCGCCTCTGCGCTCTACTCAGAGCATTGCTCTTACAAGTCGTCGCGGGTATGGCTTGGCGAGTTGCCGACCCGCGGCAGCCGGGTGGTGGAGGGGCCGGGGGAGAACGCCGGCGTGGTCGATCTCGGTCACGGGTTGGTGGCGGCGTTCAAGATGGAGAGTCACAACCATCCGAGCTTCATCGAGCCCTACCAGGGTGCGGCCACCGGCGTCGGCGGCATCCTGCGCGACATCTTCACGATGGGGGCGCGACCGATCGCCTGCCTCGACGCGCTGCGCTTCGGCGCCGTCGACGCGCCGCGCATGCGCCACCTGATCGATGGCGTGGTGCGCGGAATCGGCGACTACGGAAACTGCGTCGGCATCCCCACGGTCGGCGGCGAGACCGGGTTCCACCCGGCGTACAACGACAACATCCTGGTCAACGCTTTCGCGCTCGGAATCTGTCGGCGCGAAGAGATCTTCCGCGCCCGCGCCGCCGGTACCGGCAACGGCATCTTGTACGCGGGCAGCCGCACCGGCCGCGACGGGATCCATGGCGCCACCATGGCTTCGGAGTCGTTCGACGAGAGCAGCGAGGCGAAGCGACCCACGGTCCAGGTCGGCGACCCGTTTACCGAGAAAGTGGTGCTTGAGGCGTCCCTCGAGGCGATGGCGAGCGGCGTCGTGGTGGCGGTCCAGGACATGGGCGCGGCCGGACTCACCAGCTCGTGCTTCGAGATGGCGGGACGCGGCGGCACCGGCTTCGAGCTCGACTTGGAGCGAGTGCCGCTTCGCGAGCACGCTCTCACCCCCTACGAGATCATGCTGTCCGAGTCTCAAGAACGGATGGTGCTGGTTGCCGAGGCCGGCAAGGAGGAGCTGGTCGAGGCGGTGTTCCAGCGCTGGGGATTGCCGGTGGTGCGGGTGGGCCGGGTCACCGACAGCGGTCGCGCGCTGTTGCGGTTCGACGGCGAGATCGTCGCCGATATGCCGATCGAGCCCATGGTCAACGGCGCGCCTCGCTACGAGCGCGCGGCCACTCCGCCCAGTGATCTGGCGGCGAGACAAGCGGCGCCCACCGTGCCCGAGTGCACCGATCCACGGGCGGCTCTCGAGACCCTGCTCGGGAGCCCGGAGTTCGGGGACAAGTCGTGGATCTGGGAGCAGTACGACTCGACGGTGCGCGGCAACACCGTGGTCGGTCCCGGCGGCGACGCCGCGGTGCTTCGGATCAAGGGGACGCCGTCAGCGATCGCGCTGACCACCGACGTCAACCCTTGCTACTGCGCCCTCGATCCCCGGCGCGGGGCGGCGCAGGCGGTGGTCGAGGCAGCGCGCAACCTCGCCTGCGTCGGGGCTGAGCCGATCGGTGTCACCGACTGCCTCAACTTTGGGAACCCCGAGAACCCGGTGGTGGCGTGGCAGCTGCGCGAGTCGATCCGGGGCATGGCGGATGCCTGCCGCGCCCTCGAGATCCCGGTGGTGTCGGGCAACGTGTCGCTGTACAACGAGACCCAGGGGCGGTCGATCTTGCCGACTCCGGCGGTGGCCATGGTCGGATGGCTCGAACGCTTGCCGACCGACAGTCACCGAACTCTCACCGGGGCGTTCTGGAGGGACGGCGATCGGGTGGTGATCCTGGGGCGAGACCGCTCGGAGTTCGGTGGCTCGGCCTACCTTCGACTCCTCTTCGGGATCGAACAGGGGTTGCCCCCGGAGGTCGATCTCGCTCGAGAGGCAGTGCTCGGCCGACTGCTTCGGCGGCTGGTCGCCAGCGGGTTGGTCTCAGCCTGCCACGACCTCTCCGAGGGTGGGCTTGCGATCGCCCTTGCCGAAGCCGCGGTGCGCGAGGGCGTCGGGGCGGTGCTGCGCATCGCGGTCACACCCACCGACTTGTTCTCGGAGACCCAGGGACGGGCCTTGGTGACCGTGCGACCCGAAGCCGTCGATATGGTTCTGGGGTGGGCCGAGCAGCTGGCGGTGCCGGCAGTCGACGTCGGCCGGGTGGGCGGTTCGATGCTCGACATCGCTGCCGACGGCGAGCGCCTGAAAGCGCCGGTCGAGGGTCTTCGCCAGATCTGGAGCAGCGCCCTGCCCAGGGCGCTGGAGGCCTCGTCGTGAGTGAGCTACGGCGACCGCGAGCGACCGCCGCGAGGACCGCCTAGGTATGTGCGGGATCTTCGGCGTCGAAGGCGACCCGGACGCCGCGAACCTGGTGTACCTCGGGCTCTATGCCCTCCAGCATCGAGGCCAGGAGAGCGCCGGGATTGTGTCGTGGGAGCCGCCGGGTGTCCACGTCGAGCGCGGGATGGGCCACGTCGCCGACATCTTCAAGGAGCAGGTCCTGAGCCGTCTGCCGGGCGCGCGGGCGATCGGCCACACCCGCTACTCGACGGCCGGCAGCAGCGTCATCGCCAACGCCCAGCCGATCGTGGTGCGGACGTCGATGGGGCCGCTTGCGCTGGTTCATAACGGCAACCTGGTCAACGCCTCTAGCCTCCGCAGCAAGCTGGAACGCGACGGTTCGATCTTCCAGACCACCAGCGATTCCGAGGTGATCCTTCATCTGATGGCGCGCAACCTGCGCGCCGACGTCGTCGAGTCGTTGATGGTGGCGCTCGAACAGGTCGAAGGCGCGTACTCGCTGCTGCTGTTGACCCAGGATGGCTTGATCGCGGCGCGAGATCCCCAGGGGTTTCGCCCTTTGGCGCTCGGCGATCACCAGGGCCGGCCGGTCTTCGGTTCGGAGAGCTGTGCCTTCGATCTCATGGAGGCGAGTTCGGTGCGCGAGCTCGAGCCGGGCGAGGTGGTGGTCGCGCGGGCGAGCACGGTGACCAGCTACCGGCTGCCCCAGGTGCCGAGGCCAGCCCGATGCGCTTTCGAGCACGTGTACTTTGCGCGTCCCGACAGCGAGGTGTTCGGCAGCTCGGTGGCCAAGAGCCGGGAGGCGATGGGTCGCGAGCTAGCACGCGAAGCGCCGGTGGCGGCCGACCTGGTGGTGCCGGTTCCCGACAGCGGTCTGATCGCCGCCCTCGGCTTCAGCCGGGAGTCCGGAATGAAGTTCGAGTTCGGCCTGATCCGCAACCACTACGTTGGCCGAACGTTCATCGAGCCGCGACAGTCGATCCGGCATTTCGGGGTGCGGGTGAAGCTCAACCCGGTGCGTAGCCTGCTGGTCGGCCGGCGGGTGGTGCTGGTGGACGACTCGATCGTCCGTGGCACCACCTCGAGGAAGATCGTGCGCATGGTGCGCGAGGCAGGCGCCACCGAGGTCCACCTGCGGATCAGTTCGCCGCCGACCGCCTTCCCGTGCCACTACGGAATCGACACTCCGACTCGCGAGGAGCTCATTGCTTCCAGCCATTCGGTCGAAGAGATCCGTGCCTACACCGAGGCCGACAGCCTGGCCTACCTGAGTCTCGAAGGTCTCCTACGTTGCCTTTCCCCGCCGGCGGACAGCTATTGCACCGCTTGCTGGACTGGCGACTATTCGGTGGAGGTGTCGGGGGTCGACCGCCGCCAGCAGGAGCTGTTCCCGATCTTCTCGCGCAACCGCGGTGAGGCCGCACCGTGACCTCGCGGACCTCGAGCGAGTCGAGCGCCTATGCGGCGGCGGGGGTCGACGTTGACGCTCAGGAGCGGGTGCTGGCGGAGGTCAAGGCGGTTTGCCGCTCTACCTACGGCC
>JAQBHE010000590.1:0-4544 GCA_032128015.1 Holophagae bacterium | reverse complement strand
GTCGGGACCGACGAGTCCGCGGCGCTGGCGCAGATCCTCGATCGGGCATGGGTCGACGACATTCGGTTTCTGACCAACCAGGACATCGGCATCCACCCGCGCGCCGACCAGTGGTCGAACGGCACCGACGCTGCCGCCGAGCTCACGCGCATGATGGATGTGCGGAGGGTGGCGCTCGCTCGCTTCGGCGAAAACGCGATCCGTCGCGGAGCGCCGCTCGCGACCATGGAGGAAGCCCTGGTGCCGCTGTACCTGCACCACCGCTTCCAGGTCGAGGCGGCGACGTCGGTTCTCGGCGGCGTCGACTACATCTACGCGATGCGCGGCGACGGCCGGGTGCCCCAGGGTCCGGCGTCGTCGGCGGCGCAGCGCTCGGCGCTCGGCGCCTTGGTCGCGACCCTGGCCCCCTCCGAACTGGCTTTGCCCCGGCCGCTGCTAGCGCGACTGCCGCCGCGTCCCTCCGGCTATCGGCGGTCTCGCGAGCTGTTCCCCCGCACCACCGGCGAGGCATTCGACGCGGTGACCCCCGCGGTGGTCGCCGCAGGGCTCACCGCGGCAAGCTTGCTGCAGCCCGAGCGCGCGGCGCGCATGGTGCAACAGAATGCCCTTGACCCGACGCTTCCCGGACTCGGCGAGGTGCTCGATGCCCTGCTCGCACCATCGCGCGCGCCGCGCCCGATCGACGGATACCTCGCCGAGACCAGCCGCGCGGTCGAGCGGGTAGTGATCGACCGCACAATCGAGCTCGCCACTGGCGCCGCGATGCCCCAGGTGCGAGCGGTCGCGGCGCTGCGGCTCGAAGAGCACTTGGCACACCTCTCGAACACCCCGGAGTCCGCTGGCGAGGCCGACATCGCCCACGCCGGTCTGCTGGTCCAGGACATCCAGCGCTTTCTGTCGCGTCCCGCCGCCGAGGTTGCGCCGAGAGTGCAGCTCGCCGATCCACCGGGAGCGCCGATCGGCGAGCCTGCGATGGACTGGCTGCGCCGGATCGAGCCGGCTTGTTCCGCGGAGGCGGCAGGCTCGGATCCTTGACCACCGCGACCATCCCTTCCCACCGGAACCAACCTATGAACAAACACGATCAAATCATCCGCGAACGCACTGGCGGGATCCCGGTGCCGGTCTTCGACACCGCGCCGTTCACGCATGCTCCAGCACTCCGCGACGCGACGGTCGCGATCGTGACCACCGCGGGACTGCAGCGTCCAGGCGACGCCAAGTGGGGACAGGGCGAGCAGAGCTTCCGGGTGTTCGAACGCTCGGAGCGCGACCTCACCAGCAGTCACCTCAGCAACAACTTCGATCGCTCGGGGATGGTCGCCGACCTCAACGTCGCCTACCCGATCGATCGACTCGAGGAGCTGGCGCACAACGGCGTCATCGGCGCCGTCGCGCCCCGTCATCTCAGCTTCATGGGCGCGCTCGACGAGACCATGGCGAGCCTGCGCCAGGACACCGGACCGGCGGCCGCCAAGCTGCTGCGCGACGACGGCGTCAATGTCGTACTGCTGACCCCGGTGTGACCGTTCTGCACTCGTACCGTGGGTACGATCGCGCACGTTCTCGAAGCTGCCGGGATTGCCACGGTGGCGCTATCGCTGGTCCGCGGCCAGGCCGAGAGCACCGCGCCGCCGCGGGTGCTGCATTGCGATTTCCCGCTCGGCCGTCCACTGGGTCGGCCCAAGGACCCGGCGTTCCAGCGCCGAGTGATCAAGGCCGCGCTGGCGCTGCTCGATGAGCCCAGCGGTCCGGTGATCCGCGACTTTCCGGAGTCGATCGAGGACGCGAGCGACCGACCGCTCGCCTGTCCGCTGCCGCCGTGCGAGCGCCCCGATCTGCATCCGGCGGCCGACGAGGCGCTGGGTTTGCGTCGCGCCTGGGAGCGCAGCCGAGCCGCCAACGGTCGCACCCTGGTCGGTCGTGCGGTCGGACCCGAAGGCATTCCCGAGGCGCTCGTGGCGTTTGCCAAGGTAGCCGACGGCACGCCATGGAAAGAGGCCGGACTGCCGGGTCACCCGTTGCAGGTGTCACGGGACATCACCAGCTACTACGAGGAGGCCGCCGCGGCGCTGGTCGACCACGTTCCCGAGGCGCGAGCCGCGGAGACCTGGCTGTATCAGCAGACCGAAGCCGGGAAGGTGCTCAAGGCGGCGCGGCGGACGATGAAAGAAGCCGGCGAGCCGTTCTGGTTCTATGTGATTCCGTTCACCCAGGATCTGTAGGCCTCTGTGCGGTGAGGCATCGGTGGGTCGACGCTAGACCCTGAGCCGCTTTGCCGTGGTGTTTCGCTTTCACGGACAGACGAAGGCCGAGGTGTCCTGGATGGGTTGGAACGGTGAGCCGTTGGCGCTGCCGTAGATCTGGGTGGCTCCGGGGCGCGTGTCGCGCACCTCGAGCCTCACGCCGACATTGGTCAGGCCGGCCGCGAACACCCAGAAGCGGTTGTTGAAACTACAGCCATTCAGCACCTTGACGATCAACTCGACATTTCCCGAGTCGAAGAACCAGAACGTGCCGGTGTCCGCGGTCAGCGCCGCCGCATGGGCGTCGCCTTGTTGTGCCGTAGTCTGCCAGTGGGCCGTGACTTCGAAGCGGTCGCCGCTCAGGCAGAGCGTCTTGGGATCCCGGTGGCAGCCCTGGATCAATGCGCCGCTCAGAACGATCAAGTTGCCGGTATCGACCGCGGCCGCCGAGGCGCCGTTGCCCAGCATCTCGTTGGTGATGAGATCCGTTCTGCCGTCGCCATCCACGTCGCCAGTGGCGGCGCTGTACGCCAGGGTGTCGCCGAGATCGGCGTTGACGGTTCCTCGCGCTCCGAGGATCGAGACCAGGTGGAGCTGGTCGCTTGGAGGCTCCATTCCCGGTCTCAGATCGACCAGTTCCGGCCACACGGCCCTGCCGAGAAACACGTAGAGCTGGCCGGCCGATGGCCGCCCGAGAGGCGACGCGTGAGGCGCGCTGAACGACAAGTCGTCTATGCCATCGCCGTCGAAGTCGCCGAGCAGCGCGGTGTCTGCTCCGATCGCGCCCGCTGCAGGGCCATGAAAGGTCGTGGTGCGAGAACCAGTCGGCGGCTGATCGCGCACCAGGCTCATGCCAACAAGCTCCTCGGCGGCGAAGAACACCGAGCCGATTCCGGCGCGCTCGTTGCCGGGTGGCGAACCCTCAAGGTCGCCCACGAAGAGATCGGCTTTGCCGTCGCCGTCGTAGTCGCCTTCGTGGTGCATTTCCTCGCCGAAGGCAACGTTTCCAGCGCCACCCTCGATCCGGGTGACAAGCGTTGGGATGTCGGCGGTCGAGATCGTGGCCTCGGGCAACCAGGGACCCTGGAGCGCCGAGTCCCAGACGATGTGGATCGTTCCGCGAGGCGCTCCCCCCGTGGCGTGAGCGCCACCGCCGGGCGGCTGCAGCGAAGCTCCGGCCCTGGCCAGGGCTTCGGCCGCCGCCACCTCGGCGCGACCGTTGCGGTCGAGATCGCCGACCTGGACGGTCGCGCCGAAGTGTCCGTGCGCCAGGGCCGGTCCGGCCACGAGCCGGAGAACATCGCCTTCGAGCGCGAAAGACGGCTGCGACCATTGTGCGAGATCGACGAAGCCGCCGGCCGCCAGGCGCTGTCCGCCGCGAACCAGGTAGGCGGCGCCGGCGTGCGCTTGACCACCGTTGGTTTCTTGGTCGGCCCCGATCAACAGGTCGGCGACTCCGTCGCCGGTGACGTCGCCGGTTCGTGCCCAGATTCCCAAGCGACCGCCTGCCTCCGTGCCGAGGATCGTGGTGATCGAGAGTCCCGGGGGCGGCGAGCGCAGGTCGATGGGTTGAAGAGCGTTGGCGCGATCGCGAAGTGCGCTACCGCCGGCGACGATGGTCAAGGCGCCGGCGCCCTGCCGCTCGGTGTCGGGCGAGTAGTTCTGGCGGCAAATCAAGAGATCGCCGATCCCATCACCGGTGACGTCGTCGATCCAAATCTCGCTGCCCGCGTTCTCGAAAGCCTGGTCGCCGAGGATGCGCAAGACCTCGGCAGAGTCGACGGCGGTGTCGAACGTTCCTTCTACTTTGCCGTTGCCGAACAGGACGTAGACCGCGCCGGCGAGCGTACGACCCAGAGGCGACGCAATCATCGCTGCCATCGCCAGATCGGTGAAGCCGTCGCCATCGAGGTCGTGGCCGCCTGCGACCGGCACTCCGAAGGCGCCGTTGCCTTCCGAGCCTTGGAGCCGCAGAAGGTCCTGGTCGGTGCTGAGCTTTGCGATATCGATGGTCTGGATCGGCTGGGCTTCGAGCGAGGCCGCCCAGAGACAGAGACACGAGGCCACCAACGAGCGCCTGGCTCCCTCCCGCCAACCGCGGCTCCTACCCGACCATTCTGGTGTCATCACGTCAGCGACCTGAACGCGCTCGCCGTCGTTTCGGCTGAGACCGGGGCGCATAGCGGGGTGTTTCGGTGGGAAGTGCCTGCCATTGCGAAGTTCCTTCGGAGCTGCGTCGTCGTGAAGCGGATGCTAGCGAAGTCACATGACCGGACTGGCCCCTCGGTTGTGCTCTCG
>JAQBHE010000589.1:0-2919 GCA_032128015.1 Holophagae bacterium | reverse complement strand
CCAGGATCTCGTCGGAGGTCTCGAGGAACAACAACACCGGCTCCACCCGACTCCGATCGATCGCGTCGATCAGCGCCGGCAGCTCGGAGGCCATGCCGGGCGCTCGCAGGTCGGTGACCACGGCGATTCGCTCGGCGTTCTCGACGCAAGCGGCCGGGTCCTCCAGGAACGGCCGCAGCAGCGGCACGGGCAGGTTGTCGACGCAGTAGTAGCCGAGGTCCTCGAGGCACTTGGCGACGCTGCTCTTGCCGGCGCCCGAGAGCCCGGTGATCAGCACGAGGTGCACCCTCCCGGGAGACGGCTCGCCGGCCGCAGGCGAATCGACGTGGGCGGTCACGAGCGCGAGTTCTCCGTCTTGCGGCGCGCCGCCAGGGTCCGCCGATTCTGATCGAGCTCGACCTCGAGCGCGCGGGCAAACTCGCGGGCCGAGTGGTGTCCCTCGAGCTTGAGCACGTGGTTGCGCGCCGCGATCTCGACCAGGTTCGAGATGTTGCGGCCGGTCGCCACCGGCATGCGGATGTACGGACAGGGCGTGCCGAGGATCTCGTAGAGGGTCTCGTCGAGGCCCAGCCGGTCGTAGGGCTGCCCGTCGCGCCACGGCTCGAGCTCGACCACCAGGTCGATCGATTTGCGCTGGCGCACCGCCCCGAGGCCGAACAGGTCCTTGATATTGATGATCCCGATCCCCCGCAGCTCCATGTGGTTGCGCAGCGGCTCCTCGCAGTAGCCAACCAGGTCGCCGGTGGGATAGCGCTTGACCGTGACCCGGTCGTCGCCCACCAGGCTGTGGCCGCGGGTGATCAGGTCGAGCGCGCACTCGCTCTTGCCGACACCGCTGCGTCCGATCAATAGCACCCCCAGCCCGTAAACCTCGAGCAGCACCCCATGAACTTGGGTGCTCGGTACCAGGTGCTCTTCGAGGAAATAGCTGATCTCCTTGATCACCACCGACGACAGGGATGGCGAAGACAACACCGGCAACTCGACCTTCTCGCAGCGCTCCAACAGCTCGGCGAAAGGAACGATGCCCTTGGTGACGACGAACACCGGGATCGGCAGCTCGGTGATCCGGGCCAGGCGCTGGCTGCGCTCGGCCGCGTCGAGGGTCTGCAGGTACGCGGTCTCGCTCTCGCCGATGATCTGGACCCGCCCCGGCTTGACATAGGCGTAGTAGCCGGCGAACGCCAGCCCCGGCTTCTGCACCCGTGGGTTGGTGATCTGGTTGTCGAGATGGGCGCGGCCGCAGATCGGCCGCAGGCCGAGGTCTGCGAGCTCGGCGCCGAGCAGCTCGCGGACCTTGACGTGGTCTGAGGCGTTGGCCGGCGACAGCTCCGGGGACTTCGGTGTCCTGGAGTCGGTGCCGGTGTCGGTATCGTCAGCCATCAGAACACCTGCTTGCGGTCGGTCGATGAGGGGATGCCGAGCTCGTCTCGGTACTTGGCGACTGTCCGCCGCGCGATCTGGATGCCTTCGCTCTTGAGCCGGCGCATCAGCGCCGCGTCCGAGAGCGGCTGCTTGGGATCCTCGGCATTGACGGTTTGCTTGATCTTGCGCTTGACGCTGAGTGACGAGATGTCCTCGCCATAGTCGCGGTCGATGCCGCTGTGGAAGAAGAACTTCAATGGCAGCATTCCGCGCGGCGTATGGATGTACTTGTTCGAGACCACCCGGCTCACCGTCGACTCGTGCATGCCGATCTCCTCGGCGACATCGCGCAAGACCATTGGCCGCAAATGCTCGATGCCGCCGTCGAAGAACCGACGCTGCTGGCGAACGATCGAGTCGGCGACCTTGTAGATCGTGCGCTGGCGCTGGTCCAGGCTCTTGATCAACCACAGCGCCGACCGCATCTTCTCCTTGATGAACTGCTGAGCCTCGCTTTGCCGACCTTCGCGGCGCAGTTTCTGGAGCATCTTTCGGTAGGCCCCACTCACTCGCAGCCGCGGCATGCCGTCGTCGTTGACTTGGATCACGTAGTCATCGCCGACCTTGAGCACAGCGACGTCGGGCTCGACGTACTGGGCGCGCTGGCCGCCGTGGGACCTTCCCGGCCGCGTCTCCAGGCCGCGGATGATTTCGGCGGGCTCCTCGAGGTCCGACAGCGGCAGGCCGATTGCCTTTGCGATTGCCACGAACTGGCGTTTCAGCACTCGGTCCCAGTGCTCGTCAACCAATTGGTAGGTCAGCGAGTCTTCCAAACCTCCGGCTCGGAGCTGCAGCAGCAAGCTCTCGCGCAGGTCGCGCGCGGCGACCCCTGGAGGATCGAATCCCTGGACCACGGCGAGCGCAGCCTCGACCTCGGCGCGCGGGTACCCCGGCGGCTCGTGGGGCGGGAGCTCCGAGGAAGGCTCTGAGGAAGCCGGCGCGAGGGCAGCCGCGTCGTCGTCGGGCTCTGGTGTTGGCGATTCTGGAGTTCCGGATTCTGGCGTTCCAGATTCCGGCGTTCGCGGTTCTGGTGCTGGCGATTCGCCGGCGACTCCGGCGCGAAAGGCGTCGACTTCATCGGGAGTCGCGCCAAGCAGCTGAAGCTCTTCGATCGAAGCCGTGAGGAAGCCGTCAGGTTCGAGGTTGCCGATGATCAACTCGGCGATCTCGCGGCGCAGCGGCGGCAGGTCCATCATCTGGAGCTGCCAGCTCAGATGGTCATAGAGATCGGGCTCACGGCTGAGGATGTTCTCGAGCGGCACGGCCTCGCGGGTCTCCTGGGTCGAGCCCGAATAATCGCCGGTTTCGAGGTAGTCGTTGAAGTAGGCGTCGAGATCGATCTCATCCATCGCGCTCGCGTCGTCGTCTTCTGCCTTCTCGGGCGGCGCCTCAGCGCCCTCCGTTCCCTCTACGCCCTCCGTACTACCCTCCGCACTCTCCGTGCGATCGTCGGCGCCCTCCTCCACCGGGGCTTCGGCGACGCCGTCCTCGTCC
>JAQBHE010000588.1:0-3465 GCA_032128015.1 Holophagae bacterium | reverse complement strand
GACGAGCCGCCGCCCCCGCCGCCGCTGCTCGATCCGGGAGCGGTCGATGCCGAGGCAATCGCCGCGGTCATCGCGCCGCCGACCGCGGTGGTCCACGCGGCGTAGTTGCCCCGCGACCACGAATCGCCGTGGTACCAGGTTGGAGGCTGGTCGGCCGGTTGTTGGCCGGAGCGCGCGAGTGCTGTGGCGAGCTGTTCCGACCATCGATTCTCGACGTCGAGCGCGATCGCGTGCGGCAAGTAGCGCTCGAACAGTGTCGGAGTGAGCTCTGGCGTGGCCTCCCGCAGCTCGTCGCCTTCGGCGGTCTCGAGGTACATGCGAAAGCCGTCGATGCGGTCGTAGAGGCTCTGGCCGTCGACCGTCGGTTGCTTGAGCAAGCGAAAGAAAACGAAATTGGTGACCGCGAGCAACAGCATCAGCAGGGCCAGCCAGGGCGAGGTCATCAGCGACATCGCGATCAGCCCAAAGGCCTCGCCGATGAGGAACGGCGCGGCGAGTCCGGCAGCCAGCGCCAGAGCAAAGCCGCTGCCGATGCGGGCGCCGGCGCCGACACCGCGGCGGCGGAATTGTCGCCATGCGTTGCGCACTGCCACCAACAGTCCAAGGGTCCCGAAGGTCCAGAACGAGAGCCAAAAGGTGATGAACAAGAATCCGAAGAACTGCTCGGTGCGGCCGATTCCGGCAACCGCCAGCAACACCAGGATCGAAAGGGCGATGCCGGCGAGCGACCATTTGCGGCGGGTATGAAACCTACGGCCCTCGTGCTCGAGCCGGAGCAGCGCCTTGATCCCGGAGATGGCGCTGGTCATGCTCTTGGCGCCGCTGGCGCTGGGCTCGAACCGGAAGCTCTTGCGCTGTGCGAGCAGGTGCTTGGCGATCTGGCGCTCGTCGGCAGAGAGCTCGGACTCGTCGGCGTCGCCACGCTCGAGGACGAACTTACCCTTGGACTCGGTGATTGTTGCGTAGCCCTTGACCGCCATGTCGACCAGCGCAGCGGTGAAGCATTTGCGGTCGAAGCCCATCCGGCGGACGAAACGCATGCTCGCGGGCGCCAGGCCGTCGGGCGGCTCGAACTGGGGGATCACGGTGCCGGGCTCGGGATCGCGGCCCACCGACCACCAGGTGGCCATGTAGTAGCCGAGCACCAGGATCAGGCCGATGACAGCGGCGATCAGGATCCGGTTGGCGGCCAGAAGATCGCTCCGTTGTTGCGCCGCGGTCGGCGGAGTGACGGATCCCTTCGGGAACCCGACCACGACGGTCAAGCCCTCGCGCGCGAGCAACGGCCGGGTGATCTCGAACAGCGCTCTGCCCTCAGCATCGATACTGGCGCGGAGGTCGCGCTGGGTGCTGCCCGCGGGGCCGGTGTAGCCCTCGGTGGTGATCCGGTCGGCGGGCACTGAGTCTGGCAAAACGACGAGCGCCGATGCCTCGAGGATCGGGAAGCTCCAGCCGTTGCCGGTGGCGTTCCAGTACAGCTCGTCGTGGTCGGCAAAGAACCCGAGCTGACGACCGGTGCGATAGCGGAGGGTGTAGGTATGAAGACCGTGCTCGATGGTGACGTCCTCCTGGCCGATCCGTACCCGTACGCCGTTGCCCTGCGGTTGGGTGAGGTAGTGCTCGGCTTTGCCGTCGCGCTGGACCTCGGCCACTTCGAAAGGCACCCGCCGGCGGGTGAACCACGCTCCCCGGTAGTCGAGGGGAAAGTCACGGTAGATGCCGCGGCGGATTTCGACTCCGAGGGCCCGGACCTGGATCGTCTCGGTGACCTCGAGATCGCCGTTCGGCTCGATGCGGATGCGGCTCTGGAACAGGGTGATCTCTTCCTGCTCGAGCGCTTCCTGGGCGAGCCCTGGCGCGACCGTGGCGAGCAGCGCCAGCATCGCGACGATCCCTGCCCGCAAGAGCAGCTGGAGGCTGGCGGTCATCTCGTCTGCCCTTCGGCGCCGATCTGGACCCGTGGCGGCAGACGCTGGGTCGTCGACTCGACCTCGAAGAACTGGCGCACGCTGAACCCGAAGAGGCCGGCGATCACCAGCGACGGAAAAGACTCGACTCGGGTGTTGTGGTCGCGGACCGCACCGTTGTAGTAGCGGCGGGCCATCTGCAGCTTGTCTTCGATCTCGACCAGCTGCTGCTGGAGGGTCAGGAACGAGCGATCGGCGGCGAGCTCGGGGTAGTCCTCGGCGACCGCGATCAGGCCAACGATCTGGCTCGCGAGCTGGTTCTCGACGTCCTGCAGCTCGCGCAGCTCGGGTCCGCCAGCGACCGCGCGGGCGCGGAGCCGGGTGACCCGCTCGAGGACCTCGCGCTCGAAGCTGGCGTAGCCCTCGACGGTTGCGACCAGCGCCGGCATCAGGTCGTGGCGGCGGGCGAGTTGGACGTCGATCCCAGCCCACGCCTCTTTGACTCGGTTGCGGTGACGGACCAGCCGGTTGAAGGCGGCGGCCATCCACACCGCCGCCAACACGGCGGTGAGCCAGGCTAGGATCAGGAAGACGGTGGGTGGATTGGACACGAGCGGCGTGGAGACGAAACGAGAAGGGCGATGGTATCGCTGGTCGGCTGTGGGAACCGGCCCGACTGCCATCGCTATACTGCGCCGATTGCGCTGTCGCCTATCACTGTCGCGGCGGTCGCGGTGCTTTCACTAGGTGCTGGTCATGAGCGATGACACCAATCCGGCGATTCTTACCGATCCTGCCGCCCTGCCCACGGCCGGCAGCCGGGACTTCGTCCGCGCGATCGTGGCTGCGGACATCGAGAGCGGCCAGCTCGCTGGCACGATCCAGACCCGCTTTCCTCCCGAGCCCAACGGTTACCTGCACGTTGGCCACGCCAAGTCGATCTGGCTGAATTTCGGGATCGCGCGCGAGTGTGGCGGGCGCTGCAACCTACGCTTCGACGACACCAACCCGACCACCGAAGAGGTGGAGTACGTGGAGTCGATCGCCGAGGATGTGCGCTGGTTGGGCTTCGAGTGGGACGGCTACCATTTCGCATCCGACTACTTCGACCAGCTCTACGAGTGGGCCCTGCACCTCATCCGCGTGGGCCATGCTTACGTCGACAGCTCGACCACCGAGGAGATCCGCGACCAGCGGGCGGGGTGGAACGAATCCGGTCGCGAGAGCCCGCACCGGGATCGGCTGGTGGCCGAGAGCCTGGACCTGTTCGAGCGCATGCGTGGCGGAGAGTTCCCAGACGGCAAGCACGTGCTGCGCGCGCGCATCGACATGGCCTCGGGCAACATGAACCTCCGCGACCCGATCCTCTACCGGATCCGCCATGCCACCCACCACCGCACCAGCGAGCGTTGGTGCATCTATCCGAGCTACGACTACGCCCACGGCCAGTCCGACGCGATCGAAGGCGTGACCCATTCGCTGTGCACCCTCGAGTTCGAAGACCATCGGCCGCTCTACGACTGGTTGCTCGATCACCTGCCGGTGCCCCATCGCCCGC
>JAQBHE010000587.1:0-8145 GCA_032128015.1 Holophagae bacterium | reverse complement strand
AGTTCCAGATCGAGGGTCGCCCCGAGGTCGCTCGGGCCGATCTTCCGCTCGTGAACTGGTACGACTGTGGTCCCCAATACTTCCAGACCATGGGCATTCCCCTCGTCCGCGGCCGGTGGTTCGGACCGCAGGACGTCTTCGGAAGTCCGCCGGTGGCGATCGTCAACGAGACCATGGTGCGACGTCACTGGCCCGATGGGGACCCGCAAACTGGCAACCCAGTCGGCGAGCGCGTCTTCATCGTCAACCAGGAGACGTGGTTCGAGGTCGTGGGCGTGGTCGCCGACACCAGCCCGTTCGACCCGCGGACCGCGGTGGAGCCGGAGATCTACTGGCCGCTCGAGCAGTTCCTTCGCGGCGCCACCTACTACGCGGTTCGCACCGCGGGAGACCCGGGGCCGGTGATTCCTGCGGTTCGAGACCGTCTGTCGAGCATCGAGCCCGACCTCTCGGTGGGCGCGCTTTCGACCCTCGAGGAACGTATCGGCCGCCAGTTGGTCGAGCCGCGCTTCCAGATGCTGCTGTTGGGACTGTTCTCGGTGGTCGCTTTCGTGGTGGCAATGGTCGGCATCTACGGCGTCACCTCGTACGCGGTTGTCCAGCGCACGCGCGAGTTTGGGATCCGGCGGGCGCTCGGCGCGCAGACCGGCGATCTGCTACGCAGCGTGCTGCGAGCCGCGTTCCTGACCAGCCTCGTCGGGATGCTCCTGGGTCTCGCCGGGGGATTGGCGCTCACCCGCTTCTTGCGCAGCCTGCTGGTGGAGGTGACCGTTACCGATCCGACCACGCTGCTCACGGTGGCGATGTTGCTGCTCGGGGTCGCGCTGGCCGCGGCGTCGATTCCGGCGCGACGGGCGACTCGCATCGAGCCGACGGAGTGTCTGCGCCAGGAGTGAGGCCCCAGGTCTCGGGGATGGCTCTGGCGACGACGGCTTCGCTGCACAGCTTGGTCAGCTTCGACTCCACGGTGGCCACCGATGTGGCAGATACCGTCCCACGACGAGAGTCTCGGCAGGCGAATGGAATAGCCTGTGCCTACGCAGCGACAAGCGACTCTTGGTGCCACGATGACCTACGAACCGGGCCGAGATTCGAGACCGCGCGTCGAACCGAACCTCGACCTTGTGGCGCGCCAGCGGCATGCGACCCGGCGCGCGTTCCTGGAATGGGGCCTCGGCGCGGGTGGCACGCTGGCCGTCTTGCCCTGGCTTGCCGCCTGCGGAACGTCGCGGGGAGCCCCGGGCTCGGCCAATTCCCTGCTCGGCGTTTCCGCGGAAATTGCGCCGCTCGAGGCTTCTGGCGACCCGCTGCCCGGCGCTAGCCGCTACGGCTCTTGGCGGGTTCGCGACGGGCTGCCCGAGTTCGTGTATGCGGCCGATCAGGACTCCCTTTCGGAAGCCGAGTGGGACCCGATTGACGCGCCGAAGACCCGACGTCATTTCCATCTGGTGGGCAACCGGGGTCTCCAGATGCTGGTGGCCAACGACGGTACGGTGGGTCTCTTCGACGAAAGTGAGGGCGTGCGATGGCTGGTGTACGCCGGTGCGGAGGGGGGCACCGGGGTCTCCCAGATCGTTGAGGCGACGGGGCAGCCGGTGTGGGGGTCGGCTTTTGCGCAGCGCCCGCCGGGTCCGGCGCCGCAGCGGGTCTTCGGCCCGACTTACTTCCAGGTGCTGGCACAGCATGACGGGCTGTCGCTCGAGCGGACTCTGCTGTGTCCGGAGGGAGACGCGCGGTGGGTGCTGGTGCGGGTGCGCCTCACTTTGTCGGAGCGAGCTCGGCCAAGACGGGTGGAGCATCGCGAGATCTGGCGGCTGCGACCGCGCTTTCTCACGGTGTGGCAGAAAGACCCGGTGCGCGACGAGCAAGCGGCCGCAGTTCGCTACCACATCTCGACGCGAGACCGCGCGGTCATCGCTCGTGAGGACTTCTCCCAGGCGAGCGCCGCCATCGGCAGCGAGGCAGAGCTCAGGCTCGAGGCGCTCGGCGAGACCGCCGCGACCCTGAGCGCCAGCGAGGACCCTCCCAACAACCCGACAAGGAGCCCCATTGAGCACCGTTGGCCGACACTCGCTGCCCGCACCGAGGTCGCGCTTTCTTCCGGGGAGAGCCGCACGTTGTGGTTTCGTTTCGGACGAACCGAGGGGGAGCTCGCGGAAGCGCCGGAGGAGGTCTTCGCAAGGTCGATGCGGTCTTTGCGACAGCGTCTGCCCGTGGCCCGAGTGGAGCGGGCGCCTGAGGCTGGTCACGAGATCCCGTGGCACGTCGCAGCGCTCACCGGCGGTGCTTCGGTCGACCGGGTGCTCGGCGGTCACTCTCTGAGCCAGGGCTCGGCCTACTCGTTCGTGGTCGGCGCGAACGCCGCGGCGCGCGACGCTCTGCAGCACGCTCTGCCGTGGTCTACTCCGAGCCGGATCTCGCCCTGTCGGTGCTCGAGAACACCTGTGCCTGGGGCACTCCCGACGGCGATCTGCCCTTCGCGTTGTCGAGCGACAAGTCCGCGATCACCAACTTGCTGCGGCCGTCCGACCAAAATCTGTGGGCGTTGTGGCTGGCCGCCGAGTACGCCTTCGCCACCGGCGACCTTGCGGCCTTCGAGGCGGCGGTGCCGTTTCATCCCAGCAGTGGTGCTGCGCCGGTCTCGTTGCGAGAGCATTTGCTGCGTCTCTACCGGTTCTTCGTCGACGTGGTGGGACGTGGCAGCCGCGGCCATGTGCGTGTCCTCAACGCCGATTGGAACGACACGGCCATCGAGATGACTGAGGTCTCACGCGCCAGCATGATCGAGCGGGGCAGCTCGGTGTTGAACTCGGCGATGGCGTCGTGGGTGCTTGCGGTTTTCGCGCCGTTGATGGAGAAGCTCGGCGAGGCCGCGGTGGCTCAGCACGCGCGGGCCCAATCGGCCGAGCTGCGCGACCTGGTGGTTGGGGCTTGGAACGGCTCCTGGTTTCACCGCGCCTATTCGCCCGAGGGAGATCCGATCGGGGATGACAAGTGCTGGCTCGAGGTCCAGCCGTGGGCATTGCTGTGTGGGGCCGCTACACCCGCCGAGGCTCGGGTGCTACTCGAGTACCTCGAGAGCCACCACCTGAAGGACAGCCCGCTGGGAGCTCGCCTGCTGTGGCCGGTCACCACCGGTGAGGGCACGGCGGGAGGCGGGATCTGGTACGCCATCAACATGACCTTGGTCTGGGCGGCTGCGCGGTACGACCGCGATCTCGCCTGGGACTTGTGGCGGAGGATGTCTCTGCACGCGCACACCGCGGCCTACCCGAGTATCTGGGAAGGAACGTTGTCGGGACCGGACTGCTGGAACGCTCCCGAATCGACGCGACCGGGGCGCACCTGGGTCGCGTCGTTTCTGTCGATGCAGGCCTTCCCGGTGGGCAATCTGCATGCGCACGCGCAACCGGTGCTCGGCTATCTCCGGCTGCTGGGCATCGAACCGACGAGCCGCGGCGGGCTCGCGATCGGCGGTGGCGGTGTCTTCGAGTCTTCGACTCTGGCGGTGACGGCGGACGGCAGCGGGTGGCTGCGGGCCCAGGGCGACGTTGTGCTCGAGACCTCGAGGGGGAAGATCGATGGCCACCGCGGTTTGGTTCGGTTCTGATTCGCGTTGCGGTTTAGGATCGGCCGCCCGCCGACATGATCGGCCTCGCGGCGCACATGGCGCTCTGCGTCGTTATCCGGCTTCTCGCCACCAGCTGCGCTGCAAGAGCCATAGCCTCGTCCCCCGGGGGCAGCTGACCCTGCTGCAGACGATCGAGGCAGCCAGCGGTCGCGGGACCGATGAGCGCCCTCCGATTGCGCGACGATTCGACGCTGTGTTACCTTGCCGGGAACGGGTGTCTTGGTCTTCTAGACCCGAGCGATGACGGCGGTCACTCCGACCGCGCCTCACCGACCGAAGGGTCGGTCGAGGCACTTTCAAATCCGGGAGGTTGAACAGATGAGAAAGGTCCTAGCGATCCTAGCGCATGGTGCGCTGCTGTCCCTATTGATCGCGATTCCAGCCGTCGCCCAGCAGACCGGTTCGATCACCGGCAAGGTCACTCTGGGGGACGGCCAGACGATCGCCGGGGTCCTCGTCGAGGCTAGCTCGAACGTCCTTCCCCGGCTGCGCTCGACCGCGACTGCAGCCAACGGGGAGTTCAAGTTCCCTCAGCTGCCCCCGGGGGACTACCAGCTGACCTTCACCATGTCCAGCAGGGCACCCGAGTCGAGGACCGCCAGGGTCCTTCTGCAGCAGAACACCACGCTCAACGTCACCCTTGGTCTGGAAGTGGTGAGCGAGTCGATCGATGTGACCGGGGCCGCACCGGTGATCGACACCACCTCGTCGGAACTCAGGACCGCCATCGACGCGAGCGTCATCGAGAGCCTGCCGGTCGGCCAACAGTATCGGGATCTGATCAAGCTGATCCCGGGGGTTCAGTACACCGAGGACCAGGTGCGCGGCCCGAGCGCCGGCGGCAGTGGGCAGGACAACGTCTACCAGTTCGACGGCGTCAACGTGAACCTACCGCTCTTTGGCACCCTGTCCTCCGAGCCCTCTTCCCATGACATCGACCAGATCGCCGTCGTCAAGGGCGGTGCCAACGCGGTCGACTTCAACCGTTCCGGCGGCTTCACCATCAACTCGGTCTCGAAGTCGGGGACCAACGCCTACCACGGCGCGGTGAGCTTCCAGGTGCAGACCGCCGGCATGACCGACAGCCTGGATACGGGAAGCTCGGAGGAGTTCGACGAGGACAAGGACTGGGCGGTGGCCAATATCGGTGGTCCCGTGGTCCAGGACAACCTCTTTTTCTACGCTTCGTACTACCGGCCGACGCGCGGCCGCAACAACGCCTCCAACGCCTACGGCGAGGTGCCGAACTTCGACGACACCCGGGACGAGCTCTTCGGCAAGCTCACCTTCACTCCCTCCGGGCGACTCCTGCTGAGCGCCAGCTACCGTGACTCGGACCGCCAGGTGACCGGCCGTGGCGTGTCGGCGTTCGAGACGGCGTCGCGGGCCGAAGGTGACGACATCACCCAGAAGATCGCCATCGCCGAGGGCTCTTGGGTGCTGGGCACTGCGAGTTTCGTGTCCTTCAAGTACACCGACTACAAGAACGAGAACTCGTCACGGCCCGACACGCTGTTCGACTTCGCCCGCTCGGTCGGGGCCGGCGGCACCCGGCTCGCGGTCGGTAGCCTGGACACCCAGGGGTCTCTCCAGGTGCCCACCCTCTCGTCCTGCGGCAGCGACGCCGGCTGCCGGGCGTTCGTCGCCCCCCTCATCGAGCGCTTCGGCTACCTCGACAACGGGGTGCGCACCGGCGGTGGCTTCGTCGGAGCCGCCTTTCAAATCAACGACTCCAACTACTTTCGCGATAGCTACCAGATCGGCTGGGACTATCTCCTGGGAAGCGACGTGACCCACGAGTTCCACCTCGGCTATCAGTGGTACAAGGACGAGGAGGACCTGCGAAGGACCTCGAACGGGTGGGGGTCCATCGCCGTCATCGGCGGTCGCCCTTCCGCCGATCTTCCGGCCGGCACCTTCTTCGAGGCCACCGTGCAGCAGGCGGGCACCCAGGGGTTTCCGGCGGGCGTGATCAAGTCCGGGTACGAGTCCCAGAACTTCGAGATCAACGACAAGATCCGCCGGCAGAACTGGACCTTCAACGTCGGCGTCGTGGTTTCGAACGACGAGCTCTTCGGCCAGGATCTGAAAGAGAACCGAAGCAATCCGTCCGGCTTCGAGATCGCCATCGGCAACCGCTACCGGATGTACGAGATCCCCTGGGGGGACATGATCCAGCCCCGCCTGGGAGCCACCTGGGCCTACGACGACGCCGGCACGGCGTTCGCCAACTTCGCCCGCTACAACCCGGCAGCCAGCTCGCTGCCCCGCGCCGCCTCGTGGGCGCGCAACTCGACAAACCAGGTCCTCCAGGTCTTCTTCGACGCCGCCGGCAACCAGATCAGCAATCGCCAGCTGGGCGGCTCTTCGGGTAAGTTCTTCCAGCCCAACATGACCCCGCGCACCGTCGACGAGTACTTGATCGGTAGCGCGCGGCAGCTCAACAGTAGCTGGACCGGCCGGGCCCACGTCCGCTACCGGAACGCCACCAACTTCTGGGAGGACACCAACAACAACGCCCGCTCCGCCTTCGATGCGCCGGCGCCGATTCCCCACGTGGACTACATCCCGCAGCTCAACGACTACCGGTTCGGCCCTAACGGCATCGGCGGTTCGTCCTACGTCATCGCCGAGCTCGACGGCGCCTTCACCAAGTACTACGAGATCAGCACCGAGGCGGAGTACCGGTCGAGCAACGCCTACCTCCGCGGCAGCTACGTCTGGAGCCACTACTACGGCAACTTCGACCAGGACAACTCGACGGTCAACAACGACCAGAACATCTTCATCGGCTCCTCCAACATCGCCGACGGCGCCGGCCGCCAGCTGTGGGACGACAAGTACGGCAACCTGCACGGCGACCGCCGCCACCAGCTGAAGGTCTACGGCTCGTACAGCTTCAGCTGGGATGGCAGCGCCGGCGTCTACGCCATCTACCAGTCGGGACAGCCCTGGGAAGCCTGGAACGTAGAGCGGTATCGCCAGTTCACCGGCAGCCAGAGCGACACCATCCGCTTCGCCGAGCCTGCGGGCTCTCGGACCAGCCCCAGCCACTACCAGCTGGATCTGAACTACACCCAGAACTTCAGGGTCGGCGACCGCTTCAACGTCCAGCTGCGGGCCGACGTGTTCAACGTCCTCGACAACCAGACCGGCTACGCCCTCAACCCGGACCAGCGGGAAGCCAGCTTCGGAGAGCCGGCGAACTACTTCGATCCGAGGAGGCTGCAGCTAGCCGTCAAGTTCGAGTTCTGACGAAGAGCAAGTCACGGGGCAGGGTGAGGCCGGCAGAACGACCTCACCCTGCGCGAGTTCCGGGGCGGGCGTTCGGGCGCCCTTCGAGACCGCTCGATGGCTGGCCCACGTCGGCTCGTTCTTCGAGGATCTCGATGACGGGGCGAGCTTCATCTGAAGACCGGCGGGCGAAAGAAGACTCGCTCGTTCCGCTTCTACCGGGGACGTTGGGCCAGGGCCGGGGATCGGCCGCAAGCCGACTGCTTCTCGGTGTGATCTTTCTGTACGGGGTGCTCGGCTGTGCTCCGCAGCGGGCGGCCGAGAGCGGGGGTGCCGAGACTGGAGGCTCGGCCAGCGACGCCGCGCGCTCGGGCGAGCCTTTGCTTTCGCTCGAGGCGACCGACGCTCTGGTGCAGCGCTTCCAAGGCGAGCTCGATCGGCTGTACGCAGAAGCCCAGAGGTCCGACCAGAACTTCCCGGGCACGACCGCGGCGTTCATCCTGCCCGACGGCCGCGTCTTCGGTTTCGCCACCGGCTTCTCGGACATCGATGATCGGGTGCCGATGACCAAGGACCTGCGCATGCCCTCGGGCAGCATTGGCAAGAGCTTTGTCGCGGCGGTCACGCTGCAGCTGGCGCTCCAGGGCAAGATCGACCTCGACGCGCCCGTGTCACGATGGCTCGGTGACGAGGAGTGGTTCGCGCGCGTCCCCAACGCCCCCGATCTCACCCTACGCATCCTGCTCCAGCACACCAGCGGGATGATCCAGCCTTACTTCGAGGACGAGGGCTTCGCGGCCAAGCTCCGGCAGATGCGCGCGAGTGGCGATCGCGACCGCTACTTCTCGCCGCGCGAGTTGGTGCAAGAGTCGGTGCTCGATCACCAGCCGCTGTTTGCCGCCGGCCGCGGCTACCACTACAGCGACATCGACTACATCCTCGTTGGACTCGCGATCGAGGAAGCCACCGGCCGCAGCTACTACGATCTGCTGCGCGAGCTCTTCCTCGAGCCGCTCGATCTCCGCTTCACCTTGCCGGCCGACCGTCGCGACCTGCCCGGCCTCGCCCAAGGATACGCGCATGAGAGCTCGAAGCTCTTCGGCTTGCCGCTCGAGGTCATCGAGGACGGGCTGCTGGTCGTCCACCCGCTCCAGGAGTGGACCGGGGGCGGTCTGGTCAGCAACCCCCAAGACCTGGTGCTCTGGGCGAAGCGGCTCTACGAGGGCGACGCCATCGCCGGCGACGACCTGCCGCAGCTGCTCCAGGTCGGCTTCCCCGAG
>JAQBHE010000586.1:0-3438 GCA_032128015.1 Holophagae bacterium | reverse complement strand
AAGACCGCGACCATCCATCGGGGTCGACCCGGCTGCCGCTATCCGGTGGCCCCAGATCTCGCGCTCAAGCTCGTCGAGGAACCCAAGAACCTAGCCCTGGTTCGGGTCGGGGACTTCGACGGCGACGGGCTGGCGGACATTCGGATCGTGCAACCGCAACGGGCGGACCGGGACGGCTCGACACCGCGGGTCCGTCTCGATCTCTATTTGAGCGGGGAGGTCGAGTGACCGGCCGGGTGCGGCGCTCGACCTTCGCCGCTGTGCTCTTGGCGGCCGCGATCGCGGTCGCGATCGTAGGTTCGGGCGCCTCGAGCGCGGCAGAGAATCGCGAAGTTCGCTTCGAGCGGACGGGCCTGCTCGACGTCTGGAGAGTCGAGCTTCCGGGCCGGCTCGAAGCCTCGAGGGTCCGCTGCGCCAGCGCCAACAGCGCGCCCTTGAATTGCGAGTTGTTGGTGCTGGTGCGCTCGTTCCGACAGCGTCCGACGAAGGTCGAGGGCGCGCGTGCAGATCGGCCGCGGCCGATCGAGCGGACGGTCTATGCCCTGGCTTTGAGCCCCGAGAAAGCTGATCCCGAGATAGCAGATCGCGACAATGCGACGTGGCGCCTGGTCGGTCGCCTGCCGGATCTCCTCCCCGAGCGCTCGGCGTCGCCGAGCCAGATCGAGCTGGTCGAGACCGCAGACCACCAAGCGGCGGCCCTGGTGGTGGTGGCCGGTCGGGTGTTCCTCGGGCTCGTCGAAGACGAGGCTGCACTTGCCGCACGCGGTCTCGTCGAGGTGGGGCCGGCGCTGGCGACAGCGTCGGCTGTGGAGCTCGGTCATCGCGGTGGACGCCCATGGTCTGGGTGGTCGGTGATCGACCCGGTGGGCCCGCTCCTTGCGGCTTTCGACGTCGGCGTGGTCGATGTCTTCGATCTTGCTCAGGGGTCCTCCGTGGGATCGCGCCGCTACTCCCTGCCGGTCTCGGTGGAGCGCAAGTCTGGGCGGCTGGTGTTGAGCAGCCCACCGGTGCGGGTCGTCGGATCGCCGCCTCGCCTCGCGGTTGGCCCCGAAGCGCATGGGCAGCTTCGCCTGCGCACCCTGTTCCTAGACCCGTTCCTAGGCCCGTTCCGAGTCCCGACCGCTTCCCCGGAGGGTGACGGCGGTCCCGACCCCGAGCCGGTCGAACGTTGGTCGCGACTGCCGGGGCCCGAGCGGGTGGTCGAATCCGCGGTCTGGTGGATCGACTCGCTTCCGGTGCTGGCAGTGGTCACCCTCCGCGCCGACAAGGTCGGGATCTTCGAGCGCAAGAAGCTGCGGTTGTTCGAGCTCGAGTCCGATCGCACGCTGGCAGGCTCCCGCCCGGCGTTCGAGACCCTGACCGCCAGCCGGATGTGGCAGGCGCTGGGCGGTGATCTGGTGGACGCCGACGGCGATGGTGACCTCGATCTCGTGCTGGTGCAACCGGATGGCTTTGGTGGCGACAAGCTCGCGGTCGACGTTTACCCAGGCTCGGGCACCGTCCGATTCGCCGCCAAAGCGGTGCGCTCGATGGTTCCGGTGGCGGAATCGTGGTGGCGCTACGGCGACGACTGGACCGGCGACCGCGTGCCCGATCTGGTGTGCCTGAGCTCGGGTGTGCTGCGTCTGTTCTCGGGTCGGGCCGCGCTCAAGAAGGGATTCCTGGGTCCGAGCGCGACCGTCGAGCACACCCTGGCGTCTCCGACGCGCGACACCGGAGGCGATTCCGAACGAGATTCCGAAGAAGAGCCGGACCAACAAGCGTCGGTCGACCAGGGAGTGGTGGTGGTGCGCTCGAGGTACTCGAAGGGTCCCGACCTCCTCGAAGTCGTGAGGCCGGTGCGCGGAGCGCGATCCCTCAGCCGCGGCTCGATCGCGTCCGAAGGGTTCGACTGACCCCAACAGCCCGTGGTGAAAGTCATCCGGCTTCTCGCCACCATCTGCGCTGCAAGCCCTTGTCGCCCTGGCGTACTGACTTTCACCACGGACTGTCAGGGGGCATGACAAGATCGCGGTCGAGAACCGCGTCCGAATCCCCTGCTCGAGGCCTCGAGGTTTCGCGGTGGCGGCTCGGGTGCCGGCACGGCAACTGACCAAGGAGCAATCGATGGGCACGGCGACCCCCGGCACCCAAGAGTGGCTCGATTCGGTCCGCGAACCGATCCAAGACCCCGGCCTTCCGATCGTCGATCCTCACCACCACCTGTGGCGACGCGAGGGCCACTCGTACCTGCTCGAGGATCTGTGGGCTGATACCGGATCGGGTCACAACGTGGTCAAGACGGTGTTCGTCGAGTGCCGCGCGAGCTACCGTCGCGATGGTCCCGAGCAACTGCGGCCGGTGGGAGAGACCGAGTTCGTGGCCGAGATCGCGGCAGCGAGCGCCGAAGGTGGCTCTGGGTCGGCGGTGATCGCCGGCATCGTCGGCCACGCCGATCTGACCCGCGGCGAAGCGGTCGAGGAGGTGCTTGCGGCGCACCACGAGGCAGGACAGGGCTTGTTTCGAGGCATTCGCCACGCTGGCGCTCGCGATCCTCATCCCGAGTCGTTGACGATCCCCGGTCGCGCCCCGGAGGGTCTGTACGCCAGCGCGGACTTTCGACGCGGGCTGCGGCGGCTGGGCGAGCTCGGTTTGACCTTCGACACCTGGCACTACCACCACCAGAACCGCTCGTTCGCTGACCTCGCGGGCTCGGCGCCGGGCACCACGATGATCCTCGACCACTTCGGGACTCCGCTCGGGGTCGGCCCGTACAGTGGTCAGCGCGAGGCGATCTTCGGGCAGTGGAAAAGGGACATCGCCGAGATCGCGCAACATCCCAACGTTGTCGCCAAACTCGGAGGTCTGGCGATGCCCGACAACGGCTTCGGCTGGGACCATCGCGCGACGCCGGCGTCTTCGGACGAGCTGGTCGCGGCCCAGCGCCGCTACTATCTGCACACCATCGAGTGCTTCGGTCCGCAGCGCTGCATGTTCGAGAGCAACTTCCCGGTCGACAAGCGCTCGATCTCGTACCCGGTGCTATGGAACGGACTCAAGAAGATCGCCGCCGGTTTCACGGCCGATGAGAGGACCGCGATGTTCTCGGGCACCGCGACGCGCGTCTACGGTCTGTGATCGAGTCCAGCGCGAAGCTCGGGCGGTTGCTGGCGCTCGCCTCTAGGATCGAGCACCCGAGCGCCTTTTGACCCACCCGGCCTCAGCCGCATTCTCAAAGAGACTCGGGCGGCGCCGGTCAAGGAGACCTGCCATGGATCGATTGCTGGATCGCCGAAAGTTCCTCGCCGGCTCGGCGGGCGTTGCCCTCGCAGTAGGATCCGGTCGCCCCGTGAGCGCAGGTCCCGCCGGACAAACCACAAAGGCAGCTGCGACGGCGAAGGCCGTCGACCCGCTGTTTCGAATCTCGCTCGCGCAGTGGTCGTTCAACCGCAGTCACTT
>JAQBHE010000585.1:0-6063 GCA_032128015.1 Holophagae bacterium | reverse complement strand
GACGCCAGCGGTCTGAACACCGTCCTCGCGCGGCACTTGAGTCTCGGACGGGTCGACTACGGCCTCGACCACGCTTCGGTCTACACCCACTTTCGCGGCGCCTTCCGCGACCCTGGAATCGACGAAGGCGCGACCCTTATTCTGCACACCGCAACCGGACAGACGTGGTTCTGGTACATCCCGATGGCCGGCGATCTGGTCAGCGTCGGGGTCGTCGGCAAGGTGAGCGATCTGATCTCCGCGCGCTCGAGCCGACCGCACGAAACCTTCTTCGACGAGGTTCGCAAGTGCCCGGAGATCGAGCGCCGGATCGCCGGAGCGCGGCAGTGTCGGCCGGTGATGGTGGCCAAGGACTTCTCGTACCGCTGCGACCGGATGTCCGGGGACGGTTGGGTGCTGATCGGCGATGCCTTTTCATTCATCGACCCGGTGTATTCGTCGGGAGTGTTTCTGGCGCTCAAATCTGGGGAGCTGGCGGCGGAGGCAATCGCAGACGGAATCGATCGCGGCGATCTTTCGGCAGCCCAGCTAGGGAGCTTCCGCCCGCGCCTGATGCACGGTGTCGAGGCGATCCGCAAGCTGGTCGAGAGCTTCTATGCCCCGGACTTCAGCTTCGGCGAGTTCCTCAAGGCCTATCCCCATCATCAGAACAACGTCACCCGGATCCTGATCGGCGACGTCCTCGACCCCTACTTCGGCGATCTCTTCGACTCGATGGCGGAGTTTCGCAACACCTTGCTGCCAACCGGGGCGATGGCGAAGCAGCAGATCGCGGCGCTCTCAGGCAACTGACGCTGGAGCGGCTTTTCGGCGATGCGGAGAAGCTGGTTGTTGCTGGTCGTCGTGGCGATCTACTTGCTGCACAACGACCTGTGGTGGTGGGATGACCCGCGGCGGGTCTTCGGGCTGCCCATCGGCCTCGCGTACCACGTTGGCTACTGCCTGGTGGTGTCGGCGGTGATGGCGGTGGCGGTTCGTCGGGCCTGGCCGCTGGCGGTCGGTGAGGCGGGCGGTCGCGAGCGCGAACCATGATCCTCGGGATCGTCTTGGCATATCTGGCGCTGGTGCTGGTGATCGGCGCGGCGAGTCACCGTCAGTCACGGGGCACCGGTGAGGACTTCTTCGTCGCTAGCCGGACCATCGGCCCGTTCGTACTGCTGATGACCCTGTTCGGCACCCACATGACTTCGTTCGCGCTGCTTGGCGCCTCCGCCGAGTCCTACCGCGTCGGCATCGGGGTGTTCGCCCTGATGGCGTCGTCATCGGCGCTGATGGTGCCGCTGGTCTTTCTGTTCGTGGGCACCCGGGTGTGGAGCCTGGGCAAGCGCCACGGCTTCTTGACCCAGGTGCAGATGCTGCGTCACCGCTGGCAGTCGGAGGCAGTCGGCGTGCTCCTGTTCATCGTGCTCGTGCTGTTGCTGATTCCTTACTTGCTGATCGGGGTGATGGGCGGCGGAATCACCCTCGCCGAGATCACCTCCGGCGCGGTTCCCGTGTGGGTGGGAGGCCTGCTGATCAGCGTCGTCGTGCTTACCTACGTTTCATTCGGCGGGATGCGCGGCACCGCCTGGGTCAACACCTTCCAGACCGCGCTGTTCATGGTCCTGGGCGCGGTGACCGCGGTCGTGATCGTCGATCGCCTCGGCGGCGTCGACCGCGCCATGACCAGGCTGGCCGAGGCAGCCCCCGAGCTGTTGGTGCGCGGCGAGCTGGTGCGGCCATTGCAGCTGCTGAGTTACACCCTGATCCCGTTGTCGGTGGGAATGTTTCCGCACATCTTCTCGCACTGGCTGTCGGCGCGCCGCGCCACCGCCTTTCGGGCGTCGATCATCGGCTATCCGCTGTGCATCGTCGCGGTGTGGGTGCCGAGCGTTCTGCTCGGGGTGTTCGGCCGCCTCGACTTTCCCGATCTCGCAGGCCCCGCGGCGAACTCGGTGTTGGTCAAGATGATCGCGATCCACGCCCCGGGAGTTCTCGGCGGGCTGCTCGCCGCCGGGGTGTTCGCTGCGATCATGTCGTCGCTCGATTCGCAGTCGCTGGCGCTGGGCACGATGTTCACCCAGGATCTGGTCCGGCGCTATTGGCCCGACCTCAGCGACCAGCGGCAAGTGTTGTCCGGCAGGCTGTTCGTGATCGTGGTGGTCGGGCTCACCTTTGCGCTCTCCCTGGTCGCCCAGCGCAGCATCTTCGGTCTCGCGGTTTGGACCTTCACCGGCTACGCGGCGCTGCTACCGATCCTGCTTGCGGCGCTGTTCTGGAGACGGAGCACCGCGGTCGGGGCGCTGTCGGCGTTGGTGGTGGTGAGCGGGCTGTGGCTGGTCGCGTTCTTCCGCGGCTGGTCGCAACCCGACTTCTCGATCGGCGGCACGGGACTGATGCCGGTGGTGGCGATGTTCGCGGCATCGGCAGTGGCGATGGTGGTCGGCTCGCTCGCCAGCACGCCGCCGCCGGCGGAGGTCGTCGAGCGCTTCATTCCGAGGTCGGTTCGATGAGCCGGCCGCTGCGCATCGCCTACATCGCGGCCGGCGCCGGCTCGATGTTCTGCGGTAGCTGCATCCGCGACAACACCCTGGTCAAGGGTCTGCGCCAACGCGGCCACGAAGCGGTGTTGCTGCCGATTTACACCCCGCTGCGCACCGACGAAGAGAGCGTCGCCCAGGATCGACTGTTCTTCGGCGCGATCAACATCTATCTCCAGCAGAAGAGCCAGCTGTTCGCGCGTTTGCCGGGACCGCTTCGGCGTCTCCTCGACTCGCCGCGGCTGCTGCGGCGGATCGGGGCCTCGGGGAGCTCCACCGACCCCCGACTGCTCGGCGAGCTGGCGCTCTCGATGCTCCGCGGCGAGCGCGGCAACCAGCGCGCGCCCCTCGAGCAGCTGGTGAGCTGGCTTCGTGACTCGTTTCGTCCCGAGGTCATTCAGCTCACCAACTCGATGCTCCTCGGTCTGGCGCGCCGGCTCAAGCAAGAGCTGCCGGAGGCGCGGCTGGTGACCGCGCTCCAAGGCGAGGACCTGTTTCTCGACGAGCTTCGCGAACCCTATCGCAGCTGGGTGCTCGAGGAGCTGGGTCGGCGCGCAGCCGATTGTGACCTGTTCCTCGCCACCAGCGAGTTCTATGCCGACGCCATGAGCCCGTTTCTCGGCATTGCCCGCGACCGCATCCGGGTCACCCGTCTCGGCATCAGCCTCGACGCCCTCGAGCCGGCATCTCCGGTGCATCCGCCATGGACGATCGGCTACCTGGGAAGGATCTGCCCCGAGAAAGGGCTCCACCTGTTGGTCGATGCGGTGCGCGAGTTGGCGAAGCGACGCGGAGCGGGATGGGTGCGGCTGCGGGTGGCCGGCTATCTCGGTGGGCGCGATCGCAAGTACTTCGCCGAGCTCCAGGAGAGAGTCGACAAGTGGGGATTGAGCTCGCGGGTCGAGTGGCTCGGCGAGGTCGATCGCCAGGGCAAGATCGACTTCCTGCGCTCGCTCCACGCCTTGTCGATGCCGACCGTCTACCGCGAACCCAAGGGTCTGCCGGTGCTCGAAGCGATGGCCTGCGGGGTGCCGGTGGTGCAGCCGGCGCACGGTTCGTTCCCCGAGATTGTCGAGCGCACCGGCGGCGGCGTCCTGGTGGCGCCGAACGATCCGCTTGCCCTCGCCGATGGTCTCGAATCGCTGCTCGCCGATCCCGAGCGCCGACGTCGGCTCGGCGATCTCGGTCGCCTGGGAGTGCGCCAGCACCACAGCGCGGACGCGATGACCGACGACACCCTGGTGGCCTACCGGGAAGTCCTCGGCGCGGCGGACCGCGGCGCACGCCCGGTGGCGGTCGGTGCGGTCGAACCGCGGCTGCACATGGCGAGGTCGTGATCGTGCACGAATTCGTTGCCACCCGCAGGATCGAGTTCTCGGACACCGACCTCGCTGGGATCGCTCATTTCTCGCGTTTCTTCGTGTTCATGGAGACCGCCGAGCACCTGTTCCTCAACGCTCTTGGCACCAGCGTCGACACGGTCGAGAATGGTGTCCATATCGGCTGGCCGCGGTTGCGCGCGAGCTGCGAGTTCGTGCGGCCGGTGCGCTTCGAGGATGAGCTCGAGATTCGACTACGCGTGGCAAGGAAAGGCGAGCGATCGATGACCTATCGAGCCGAGTTTCGTTGTCGGGGCGAGCTGGTGGCAAAGGGCGAGATCGCTTCCGCTTGCTGCGTGGTCGGGGAGCCGGGAGGTCTGCGTGCGATCCCGATCCCGCCGGCGATCGCGGCGCTGATCGAGGAAGCCCCAGACGAGGTGGTTCTTGGCCGCTGAGAGCTCTGACCCGGCGCAACGGTCACCGAGTCCGGCGCGCGGCTCGATCGTGGCCTCGCACTTGGGGATGGTCTATCCGTCGGGAAGCCACAGCATCGAAGTCTTGCGCGACGCAACGTTCGAGGTCGAGAGCGGAGGCGCGGTGGTGATCCTCGGACCTTCGGGCTCGGGCAAGAGCACGCTGCTGCACATCCTTGGCAGCCTCGAGCGACCGACCTCGGGGCGGGTGGCAATCGACGGCTTCGATCCCAGCTCGGCCTCCGACGCCGAGCTGGCGCGCTTCCGCAACCAGCAGGTTGGCTTCGTCTTTCAGGACCACCACTTGCTGCCGCAGTTCTCGGTGTGGCAGAACGTCATGCTGCCCGGCGTCGCTGGCCCGCGGGCGGCCGCGAGCGAGGATCTGCGGGAGCGCGCTCGCGAGCTGCTGGAGCGCGTCGGCTTGGGCGCCCGCTTGGATCATCGTCCCGCCGAGCTGTCCGGCGGCGAGCGACAGCGTGGCGCGATCGCTCGCGCCCTGGTCAACCGGCCGAGCGTGTTGCTATGCGACGAGCCCACGGGCAACCTCGACCGCCGGACCGCCGAGTCGGTGGCCGATCTGGTCTTCGAGCTCCAAACCGCCGAAGGCAGCTCGCTGGTGGCGGTGACCCACAGCCAGGAGCTGGCGGCTCGCTTCTCTCGCCAGCTTCGACTCGAGGACGGGGTTTGCTCGCCAGCCTGAGCTATTACTGGAAGGCCAACCTGGCGGTGGTCGCTGCGGTGGCCGTCGCCTGCGCGGTGCTCACCGGCTCGCTGGTGGTTGGCGACTCGGTTCGCGGTAGCCTGCGCGACCTCACCCTCGACCGGCTGGGCGAGATCGACGCGGTTTTTCTCGGCGAGGGTTTCTTCCGAGAACTTCTCGCCGCCGATCTCGAATCGGCGGCAACGGTGGAGCGTGGCCTGGTGGCGGTGCCATCGATCGTGCTCCGCGGCAGCGCGGTGGTCCCGGAGCTCGGCTCGCGGGCATCCGGAATCAACATCTATGGAGTTGACCAGAAGCTTGGACAGCTGTTCCCCAGCGCGCCGCCCGTCGCCTTCGACTTCACTCGGGCGGAGGGGCAGTTCCTGCCGTCGTTGGTGATCAACGAGTCACTGCGCTCCGAGCTCGGCGCCGACGTTGGCACGGAGCTGGTGCTGCGGTTGGCGCGGCCCAGCGACGTGCCGCGCGAATCGCTGCTCGGCTCGACCGAGGCCGGCGACCTGATCCAGACCCTGAGGCTGGTGGTTCGCGCGGTGATTCCCGATCGCGGGCTCGGTCGGCTGGGCTTGGCGCCGAGCCAGAGCCTGCCGCTGAACGCCTATGTCGATCTAGCGGAGTTGCAGCGCGCTCTGGATCAGCGGGGCCGCGTGAACGCGGTTTGGCTGGCCGAGCCCGGAGGATCGGGCGACGGTCTCGAAGCGGCGGTGCGCGCACAGATTGAGCTCGACGACATCGGCTTGCAGCTGCGGGTGGTCGGAGGGTCGGATCCGGTGGTCGAGGTCACCAGCCGCGACATCTTGATCCGCCCGCCACTCGAAGCAGCGGTCGAGGCCGCCGGCGACGATGCCGGTGCGCGAATCCTCGAGGTCTCGACCTACCTGGCCAACCGGACGACGGTCCGGACGGCCGCTCTGACGACTGTCGCTGGCGGCTCGAGCGCCCTGGCTTACTCGACGATCAGCGCCCTCGATTTGCCGCTGCCGACAGGTCTTGGCGAGCTCCGGCTCGAGGACGGCGCGGCGGCTCCCGGGCTC
>JAQBHE010000584.1:0-11550 GCA_032128015.1 Holophagae bacterium | reverse complement strand
CGACACCGCCCGCCGGCACTACCAGAGCGCGCTCAACGCGGCGCCAGGCAGCAACGCGGCCGCGACCGCCGAGGGCGCGCTCTACGAGCTCGCGAGCCTGCAACCGGGCCATACCGCTCCGCTGTTTGTCGCGACCGCTCGCGACGGATCCACGGTCTCGCTCGCCGCGCTGCGCGGACACCCGACGCTGATCATCTTCTGGGCCAGCTGGTGAAGCCGATGCGTCGGGGAGGTTCCCCGACTCGTGGAGCTCTACCGGCGCTACCGGCCGGCGGGGACATCGTTCCTCGGGGTCTCGCTCGACGACGATCTCGGCAAGCTCGATGCGATGGTGACGGCGAAGCAGATTCCGTGGCCCCAGCTTTCTGACCGCCTGGGTTTCGCGGGCGAAGTTCCTCGCGCCTTTCACGTCACCGGCACCCCGACGCTTTGGTTGATCGACGACGCTGGCAAGCTGGTCGCGCGCTCGCACACCGTCGAGGACCTCGAAGACGACCTCGAGCGTCTGGCCGCTCGCTGAGCGCGGCGCTCTGGCCGCGGGTCGCTCGTATTCAGGTCGCTCGGATTCAGCTCGATCGCACTCAGGGCGCTTTGCCGAGATCGAAGATGGGCGCCTTTTCCTCGAGACCGCGCCGATCCTCCTCAGCGCGCGCTCGGATCCGCGCCACCACCTCCGGGTTGGCTGCCGCGACGTCAACGGTCTCGCCCGGGTCGTCGCCGAGGTCGTAGAGCAGCGGCGGATCGTGAGCGGTGCGCGGCGGCCCTTCGCCGTAGGCCCCCTCGGTTAGGAAGTGCGCCTTCCACATGCCGACGCGGTAGGCGAACAGCTCGCCGTCGCGGTAATACGAGAGCTCGTCGCGCGGGCTCGGACCCGTGCCCAGGAGCACCGGCGCAAGGTCGAGACTGTCGAGGACGCGGTCGGCGGGAACCGCACCACCGGCGAGACCGACCATGGTCGCGAACAGGTCCATTGCCGAGCCCAGGTCGTGGATCAGACCCGGCTGGATCTTCCCGGGCCACCAGAACACTCCGGGCACTCGAGCTCCACCCTCCCAGGTCGTGGCCTTGCCGTCGCGCAACGGCCCGGCGGAGCCGGCGTGCTGGCGAAACAAACGCCACGGGCCGTTGTCGCTGGTGAACACCACTAGGGTGTCGCGGTCACGGCCCGCGGCGGCCAGCGCCGCTGTGATCTCGCCGACACTCCAGTCGATCTCTTCGATGACATCACCATAGACTCCGCCGGCGCTGCGACCGGCCGCCTCCGCCGAGCGAAACAGCGGCATGTGCGGCATGGCGTGGGCGAGGTAGAGGAAGAACGGCCGCGGGTCGGGGTCGCGCACGAAGGCGACCGCTTCCTCGGCGTAGCGCCGGGTCAGGGTCTCTTGCTGCGCCGGCTGCTCGACCACGTCGCGGTTGCGATAGATCGGCAGGTTCCAGTACTCGTTGCGCGGGTTGCGGTAGGCGTCGATCACCCGCGTGCGATCGCTGCGATCGATCGTCCACATCATGTCGTTCGAGTAGGGAGTGCCGAAGAAACTGTCGAAGCCGTGGTCGAGCGGCGAGTGCTCGGGCCGGTCTCCGAGGTGCCACTTGCCGACCATGCCGGTGCGGTAGCCGAGGTCACGCAGCGCTTCGGCGAGGGTGATCTCATCGGCCGGCATGCCGCCCTCATCACCCGGGAACAACACTCCCGACTTGCGGCCGTAGAGACCGGTGCGCAGGGGATGGCGACCGGTCAAGAGAGCGCCGCGGCTCGGCGAGCACACCGGGGCAGCGACGTAGAACTGGGTCCAGCGCTGGCCCTCGGCGGCGAGGCGGTCGAGGTTGGGGGTGCGGATCGTCGGATGACCGTACGACGACAGGTCACCCCAGCCGAGGTCGTCGGCAAACACGATCACGAAGTTGGGCTGGACCGCGGTCGCGTCCGGCTTCGGCGCCGGCGAGGACGCGCACCCGAGTACCACGAAGACCAAACCCGCCAACAGCGGAGCCGCGAGCGCGTCGGCATGGATCGGTCGCAGCATGCGCCGACTCACGACGCGGTCGCGATCTCGAGTAGCAACTGGCAGCCGGACAGGTACTCGGCGATCTCGACGTACTCGTCGACGGTGTGGGGGCTGTGCTGGCCGGCCCCGAGGGTGACCGTGGGCACGCCCTTGGCATTCAGGTTGTTGGCGTCGAGACCGCCGTTCGAGATCCGTAGCTTCGGCTCGAGACCGAGGCGGCGAGCGGCGCTGCGCGCGAGTCGCACCGGCTGAGAGCGCGCCGACATCCGGAAGGCCTGGTACTCCCGGTTGGCCTGGAACTCGACCCGGCCGCTCGCCCCGCTGCTGTTCTTGGTCGCGCGCGCGGCGCGCTCGAACGCCTGGCGGTACGCACCCGTGATCTGGGCGAGGAACGCCTTGCTATGGCTGCGCGCCTCGCCCTTGACCCAAACATAGTCGGTGACCTGGTTGGTGGCCTCGCCGCCGCGCACGATCCCGACGTTCGAGGTTCCCGTGCGGCGGCCCTTCTCCACCTTGCCGAAGTAGCCGAGCGCGGCAACCCCGGCAATCGCCCGGCTCGCGATCAGCGTTGCCGATATCCCGTCCTCGGGGTGGACTCCGGCGTGCGACGAGAGGCCGCGGACATGGGCCTCCCAACGGTCGGCGCCGATCGCCCCGACCACCAGGTTCGCGGGCTCGCCGCCGTCGACATTGAAACCGAACGCCGGGGTGCCGAGATCGCCGACCTCGACGTGGCGCGCCCCGAGCAGACCGATCTCTTCACCGACAGTCATCAGCACGGTGATCGGCGGGTGCGCGAGCTGCTCGCGCTCCAGGGTCTCGACCAGGGTCACCAGGGCGCCGATCGCGGTGCGGTTGTCGCCGCCGAGTGCGGTATCGCCGCGCGCCACGATGCGGCCGTCGCGGCGGATCGGCACCGCGCCCCGACACAAGGGCACGGTATCGAGATGTCCCATGAACAGTCGACGCGGCTCCTTCTTGGACGGTCCGCGCCCCGGCACCTGAAGGATCAGGTTGCCGATCTCGAAGCCGTTGCCGATCTTGCGATGGGCGCGGTCATGGCGCAGCCAACGCTCGCGGCATCCGGCCGCCACCAGCTTCCGGCGCACCGCCTCGGCCACCCGGCCCTCGTGCCCGCTCAAGCCCTCGATGGCGAGCAAGTCCATCAAGTGGCCGAGCGCCCGTTCCCGGTCGACCGCGATCATGGCGGGCAAGATACCACGCGGTTCTCTCCGACGGACCATGACCGGCGGCTTTCGAATCCACCACCGCCCCCGACTCTCCAGCGGCCCCCTCTTGCAACGGGCGAGTCCGGGAATCCATGCATGACTTGGCGGCGGGTCGCCGTTGGGCTGTGCGGAGAGCGCGCATCTCGAGGTCGTCCACGAAGGTGTGTGACATACTCCTTCGAGTACCTTGCTGAAAGGAGTCGACAATGGGAAAACGCCGCCGGACGACGAAGGCCACGCGAATGGGTCTGTACGCGGCCTCGCGGTACCTGGGCTCGAGCACCGAGCAGGAGCTCGGGCTGCAGATTCCCTTCGACGTCTACTTGCAGGACCCGCAAGTGGCCGAGGACGATCCGAAGTTCGGTTTCGACGACGGCTTTCAAGTGCGTTGGGAGCCGGGCATCGCCGACGGGCCCACCAGCTCCCGCTTCGCGGTCGTGGACTACAACGGCGACACCGGGAATGTGGCGCCGAAGGCGGTTTGGGACGAGAAGAACGAGGTCTTCCTGGACGACGAAGGGAAGCCGCTGAATCGCGACAACGCCGAGGCGTTGCAGTTTCACCAGGTCAACGTCTGGGCAGTCCTCCAGCGGGCCCTGGCGTTCTTCGAGGGCGGCCAGGGGCTCGGCCGGCCGATTCCTTTCGGCTTCGTGGGCAATCGCCTGATCGTGGTGCCCCACGCCGGCTTCGGCCAGAACGCCTTCTACGACCGCGAGAGCAAGTCGCTGCAGTTCTACTACTTCGATCACGAAGGCAAGCGTGTCTACACCTGCCTGTCGACCGACATCATCAATCATGAGTTCGGGCACGCGGTCATCGACGGCGTGCGACCGCACCTATTCGAGAGCAGCCTGGTCGAAACCGGAGCGTTTCACGAATCGATGGGCGACCTGACGGCGATCCTGATCATCCTGCGCAACAACGAGTTCCGCGGCCAGCTCGCCGAGGCGACGGGAGGCGATCTGTCAGGCGCCAGCCATCTGACCAATATCGCCGAGCAGTTCGGCACGGCGGTAAGCGGGCAGCCGTACCTGCGGACCGCGCTCAACAAACTGAAGATGTCGGACGTCGCCGGCGAATCGGGACCGCACCGGGTTTCTGAGGTGCTGACCGGCGCGATGTTCGACATCCTGCTGGCGATCTCGAAGCACTACATCGAGACTCGCGGCCAGACCGCGAAGCAGGCATTCTGGAACGCGATCCAGCGGATGCAGCGTACGGCAATTCAACCGCTCGACCTGTTGCCGCCGGTGGACGTCACGTTCAAGGACTACGCGCTAGCCGTGCTCCGCGCCGAGGAGCTGTCGAACCCGACGGATCCGTACGGCTATTTCGAGCTGATGCTCGCCGCGTTCCGCGGGCGCGAGATTCTCGACGACGCCGACCTCGCCTCGCTCCGTGAGCCGCGCTACCTCTACGACCGCCCGCGACTGAGCGTGTTTCACGACATCGACGACCTTTCGCGCTCGCGTGCCGCGGCGTACCGCTTCCTCGACAACAACCGCGAAGACCTGTTCATCCCCGCCTTCCAGGACGTCATCGTCGCCGACCTCTACGACGCGAACAAGCTGTCGCGCCAGGGCAGCCGGCTGCCACGCCAGATCATCCTCGAGTACATCTGGCGTGAGGAAGTGATCCTCGAAGGCCCGCAGTTCGGCGAGTTCGCCGGCGAGAGCACCACGATGCTGTGCGGCGGCACTCTGGTCTTCGACCAACAGGGCAACGTGCTCTCTTGGGCCCGCAAGCCGGGGACCGAGCGCGGCAGCCACAAACGCTGGGACGACGAAGCTGCGGCGGGCGCGGCGCGGCGAGCAGCCGTGCTCGCGGACCTGGCGAAACGCATCGGCAGCGGCCAGGTCGGCGCCGCCCTGGGCTCGAGCAAGGGCTTGCTGGGCGCCCACGTGCCGCCGTTGACGGTGCGCAGAGAAGGCGGCGCTCTCAAGTTCGAGCTGTCGCCGCACTTGAATCTGTCCGGCGAGGACCACGAGCACTATCAAGGAGGCCGGCGATGGGAACCAAGCTCCTAGTTCGCAGCTACAACGTCGGGTGCGGCGACTGCATCTACGTGCGCATTCCGAACGGAAGTGAGCATTTTCACATCCTCATCGACTGCGGCTCGAAGGAGGGCGCCAACACCGGGGTGATGGAGCGCGCCATCGCGCATCTCGAAGAACACGAGCTGCCGGCGGCGGCGGAGGCCGGGAAGAAGCGCCTGGATCTGATCGTGGTAACCCACCGCCACGAGGATCACATCAAGGGCTTCGATCCCGAGTTCTTCAAGAACATCAAGGTCAAGAACATCTGGATCACTGCCGCGATGGACGAGTCCCATCCTCAGGCGAGCGCCTCGCGAGCGCTGCATGCCTTCGCCACCAACGAAATGCAGGCGTTGGCGGCAGCGGGCGCCGCGCTGAGCCCGGAGCTCGACGACCTGGTGGCGCTTTACGGCATCAGCAACCGGGGCGCGGTCGAGGCGCTCACCGGCAAGCTGCAGGCGGACCGCCGCGAGTACGTCTTCGCCGGCAAGACGTCGGACGACTTGGGCATCTCGATTGCGAACACGAAGCTCACGGTGGTGGCGCCGGAACAAGACATCGACGGCTACTACCTGGGCAAGGAGGCCAACGACAAGCTGCGCGGCCTCCAGGACGAAGGCGCCCGTTTCCGTGGCGAGTCCTCGCCGGCGACCGAGGCGCCGCCCACCAACATCACCGCCAGCGAGTTCCGCAAGCTACAGTCACGGGTGCTTTCGAGCGCCCTTGCGTTCGCCGTCGACGACAGCTCCATCCAGAACAACGTCAGCACCGTGCTGCTGATCGAGTGGGGCAGGCGCCGCCTGCTCTTCGTCGGCGACGCCGAGTGGGAAGACGTGTATCGGGACGGTAGGAAGAACGGCAGTTGGAACGTCATGTGGCATCGGCGCCGGGACCTGTTGAACAAGCCCATCGACTTCCTCAAGGTCGGTCACCACGGCAGCCACAACGCGACGCCCTGGAATCGTGAGGCCGGTGCCGACCACGAGGTCAATCAGATCTTCGAAGCCATTCTGCCGCTGCCGGCGGCAGGCAAGAAACCGACCGCCCAGTGCATCGTCTCAACCAAGCGCAAGCAGTACGACACCATCCCGGACGCCGAGCTGTTGACCGAGGTCGCCAAGCGGGTGAGCAACACCCGGACCTATCTGAAGGAATTCGAGAAGACGGACGGCGGCTTCGATCCCGAGAGGGGCATCTTCAACTACTCGGTCATGAAGAAATACTCGAAGGAACCCAAGCTGCGCGAAGTCGGCGAGCTGGGGTTCCTGGACAAGCCCCAGCCCCGGCGCACCGACATGGAGTCCGCCGGCAAGGGCCAGAGCGAGATGCTCGACACCGTCGAGTACATCGACGTCGAGATCGACCCGTAGCGGGGACCAGACCCAGAAGCCCCTAAGCTGTCTCTTGGAAGCTACCGTTCGCGAAACAGCGCGTCGACATTGGGCAGCCGGTCGAACCGCGAGAATGTCCCCGCGTCCGCGATCTCCTTGGCGGCTTGCAGGAATCCCGCCCACGCGGTGCGCGCAAGCGTGCCGCCGACGCTGATCCGCCGTACACCCAGGGCCGCCGCCTCGGCCACCGTCATGAACGGCGCGTTGATCAGCAGGTTCACCGGTTTGGGCGACACCGCTGCAACGACCGCGGCAATGTGCTCGGCGGTCTCGATTCTTGGCGCGTAGAGGCAGTCGGCGCCGGCTTCCGCGTAGGCCCGCAGCCGTCGAATCGTCTCGTCGATGTCGGGACGGCCGCATACGAACCCCTCGGAGCGACCGGTGAGAACGACATTCCTACCGCTCTCATCGATCGCCCGCCGCGCGGCGCGAACTCGCTCCACCGCCAGATCGAACTCATAGAGCGGATTCGCCTGGTCGCCGGTCGAATCTTCGATCGAGAGCCCGGCGATACCGGTGGCCGCAGCGAGCTTCACGTTCGCCGCGACACCCTGCGGATCGACCGCGAAACCGCCCTCGAAGTCTGCGTTCACGGGCACCCTCACCGCGGCCGCGACGACACGGAGATGCTCGAGCGCCTGATCGAGTGTGATTCGATTGTCCGCGCGGCCCAATGTCCAGGCGAAGCCGGAGCTCGTGGTCGCCAGCGCCTTGAAGCCGATCTGTTCCAGAAACCGCGCGCTTCCCGCGTCCCATGGGTTCGGCATCACAAAGCAGCCGGATGCGTGCAGGCGGTGAAACGCAAGGATCCGATCGTCTTTCGCTTTCATGCCACATGCCTCCTCGAACTTGGCCTGGGTTGTCGCTGTCACTCTCTGCGCAGCGCCACTGTCGGATCGACCGCTGAGGCTCGCCAGGCCGGGATCCAGGTCGCTGCCAGTGCGATGGCGGCCAGCGCACTCGCAACCAGCACGAAACTCGCAGGGTCGGTCGACGAGACACCAATCAGCAGGCTGCCGACAACCGGCGTGAGCGCCAGCGCGCCGACAAGACCAATGGCGATGCCAGCGCCAGCGAGCACACCGGCGTGCTGGAGCAGGGGCCGCGCGACTTGCGATCGCTGCGCACCGAGAGCGACTCGCAGCCCGATCTCTCGGGTGCGTTGCGCCACCGTGTAATACGTGACGCTGTAGACGCCGACCGCAGCGAGCAGCAACGCGATCGCGCCGAAGGCTCCGAACAGCGTCCCCCACAGGCCGTACATCCAGAAACTCAACCAGTGCACCTGCTCCATCGACCAAACATCGAACAGCGCCAGCCGGCCATCGACGTCCATGACTGCCCGCCGCACCTCAGCCGTCACCGACTCCGGCGCGCCTTTTGTGCGAACGATGATGCCGTAGTTGCGCGTCGAGATGAAGCGATGCGGTAAGTAGGCCGTCGGTGGCGTGGCGAGGGGTTCGTCGAGCTTGACGGTGCGAATGTCGGGCACCACCCCGATCACCGAGAACCACGGATTCCCGTCCACGTCCTCGAGACGAAACCGTCGGCCAAGTGGGCTCTCACCCGGCCAGAAGTCTTCCGCCAGCTTGCGATTGACCAACGCCACCGGAGATTCCCCCTGCAGCTCACCGTCCACAAAGGTGCGCCCGGCAAGGAGTCTCAGATCAAACGTCTCGAGCCAGTGGCCGGCGACGCCAGCGTAGTGCAAGACCGGCTCGCGACCGGCCTCGAAGACTCGGCCCGCTACCTCCGCCGGACTGTCGGATCCACCCTGGTCATCAAGCGGGACCAGGTCAGAGACCGTGGCCGCGTAGGCGCCGGGCAGTGCATCGAGGCGGGCCGCGATCGCGTCGACCGCGCCGGCTCGCGCCGCGGGCGACTCGTAGTCGGCTCCCATAGATACACACGCATCGTCATCAAGTGAGACAAATCGTAGCCAAGCGGCACTCGACTCAAGCCCGCAAACGTGCGCACGAACAGCGACGCGCCGGTCAGCAGGACGAGCGCCAGAGCGATCTGTGCGACCAGGAGAACATCGCGCCCGCGATTCTGGGATCTACTGGTCCCGGAGGCGGCGCTGCCTTCGCGCAGAGGTTCCAGCAGTTGGCGACCGGTGGCGTGGAAGGCGGGCGCCAAACCGAAGGTGACGCCGGTCAGCATCGCGACCATCGCGGCGTAGAAGAACGTGCGCAGATCGAGTGACCACGTCATGTAGTAAGGAAAACCGTCGGATGGGGGCACCGCATCCCGAACCTGGCCGATCGCCCAGTACGCCATAGGCAGGGCCACAACTCCGGCGATCAGTGCGAGGAGCACCGACTCGATCAACAGCTGCCGGATCAGTTGGGGGCGACCAGCGCCCAGAGACGCGCGCACCGCGATCTCCCGCTTCCTGGCGGCGCCGCGCGCCAGTAGCAGGCTGGCAACGTTGGCGCAAGCTATGAGCAACAAGACCGTGGTCGCGCCGAGCATCGACGAGGCAACGATGCGCTCCTCGCTGCCGACGCCGGTCTGGCGCAGCGCGCGAGCGAAGCCAACGCGGGGGCCTCGGCCCGTACCGGACGCGGCCAGCGGGCTCTTCGCCATCTCGGCATTGACGCGATCGATGGTCACGCCTTCTGACAGTCGCGCGATCAGCGAGACGCCGCGTGACGAGAAAGCGGGTCCCAGCGCCGGCGCCATCGGCATCCACAGGTCGCTGGCGCTCGGGAACCGAAACAACGGCGGCATCACACCGACGACGGCATGGGGGATGTTGTCGAGCCGGATGAGCCGGCCGATGACCGCAGGATCCGCCTGGTAGCGCCGATGCCAGAGGCCGTCGCTGATGAGCATCACCGCAGGCGCGGTCAGACGGTCGTCGGTGCTGTCGAGGCCGCGACCCACGTGCGGTCCGATGCCGAGCGTGGAGAACAGGCTGGCGGTAGCCAGCTGAGCCGAGATTCGTCCCGGTTGGTCGCCGTCGGTCAGGGTGACGGTCTGCCCCTGGTAGGCGGCCAGCGACTGCAAGGACCCAAACGCCGCCGCCAGCTCGCGTGAGTCGTCCCACGACAACCGCGTCCGCGCGCCGGTTTCGGGGTTGCGCCCGAAGATGGCTACCAGTCGGCCGGGATCTGGAAACGGCAACGGCCGCAGGAACATCGCGTCGTACACCGAGAACATCGTGGTGTTGGCCGCAATGCCCAGTGCCAGGCACGCCACAGCGACGAGCGAGAACGACCTTTCGGAAAGCAGTCGGCGAATGGCGTAACGCACTGTGTCCTGCCCTGGGTGTCCTGCCCTGGGTGTCCTGCCCATGTCCCGCTTCGTCTCGAAACGAGAACAGATGCTACGCCCGACCCCGCTAGCCGGAGTTAGCCGCTTTTCCGCAATCGTCACTCACCTCCAGAGTGAGCTGGAACCGGTCGAAGCCACCCTGCTCGAGCGCCAACGCGATCGGTATCGGGCTCGGAGGCTCCCCTTCGATCACGACTCGCAGGCGGCCTTCGAAGGGCGCTGCATGGAGCTCGAACTGGTAGATGAGCGACGGGCAGGCGACGCCGGTCGGGCCGTCGCGTAGCGCGGCCAGGGCCTCGCGCAGTGCCGTGCACTTCGAGGGGTCCTCTTGCGAGGCGCAGTCGTCAATCATGCTGCTGACCTCTCGGCACGGATAGATGTAGCGCCGGTCGTTCGGGGTCACACTCCTGACGATTCCGGTTTCGAGCGCCATCTCGGCCTGGAGGCCGGCGGCGGTCATGCTCTCCACAGCCGCGACAGTCCAGACCGTCGGGTCGCCCGGCAGCTGAATCTGCAGCCTCGCACCCGGTGGAACGCACTGCGGCCGCCATTGGTCCTTCCACCACGGAGCCTCGTCCTGATGCGCCTGAGTGAAGACGTAGGGCAGCGGCGGACCCGACGGCGAAGGAGCCACCGCCATTCGAGTCGACGCCTGCTCTTGCGCCGAATGCTGCTCCGACGGCGGCGTGCAGCTCAAACACGCCAACATCGCAATCGCCAAGGTCGGTTGCCAAGTCATCCTTCCTCTCCCTTCGGCGGGCAGCCACCCTCTGAGAGCGTGCAGTTCGGCGTGATGTTGGGGATGCACCGTCCCTGCTCGTCCCGGCGCAGGCAAACGGTGCCCATCATGCCGTTGTCCTCGTGCGGCAGGATGTGGCAGTGATAGACGGTGACACCGAGCGTGTCGGGCCGGAAGTAGATGCGGATGCGGACCCAACCCGGCACCAGAGCGTCGTCGGAGCTCGGGTCTCCGATCACGAACTTCTCGAGCCACCCGGGGATCTCTTCCGATCCACGACGGAAGTGCGCCGCGGGTATGCGGAAGACGTCCCACCAGATCCTCTTCGAGTCGTCGCCGTAGAGCGCCGGGTAGTTCCAGGTCGGGTCGCCCGGGGGAGCGCCGCCGATCTCGCGGACCTGGAACGGGTTGACGTGCAGATGGAACGGATGCTGAAAGACATCCTGGTTGATCAGCGTCCACTCCTCGACGCGGCCCCCGAGCACGTCGATGTTCTGGTGCGACCAGTTGCAGCAACCCGGTTGGGGCGGTTTGCCGTGCTCCGGCGGGCGACAAGCCCACGTGTTCTTGGGCGGACAGTTGGGAATGTCTGGGCTGGGCTGGCAACTCTGCGCGGTCGAGCGCATATCGACGTAAAGCGTCGAGTCCCCAGCGTTGCAGCAGCGGGACTGCCAGTCGTAAGAACCCGGCTCGCAATTCGTCCACTCGGTGAGGTCGGCCAAGAACTCCGCCGCCTTGCTCGCAATCGGCACGAAGAGGTGCGGAAACTCCCGGTCGTCGATCTTGAACTCGACCGGGACGCTCGCGACGTCGCCTTGGAAGGTGAGATACCGGTTCGGGCCGCAGCCGCCACCCAGCTCGCAAGGACGC
>JAQBHE010000583.1:0-18187 GCA_032128015.1 Holophagae bacterium | reverse complement strand
GAGCGCTTGACTCGCCGCTCGCGGCACGCCGAGCACGTGGCGGTGCAGGGCGTCAGCTTCCGTCTGGAGCCGGGCGAAGGCCTGGGGATCATCGGCCAGAACGGCGCCGGCAAGAGCACTCTGCTCAAGATGCTTGCCGGGGTGCTCGAGCCGAGCCGCGGCACGGTACGGGTGAACGGTACGATTTCGTCGATCCTCGAGCTGGGCGCGGGTTTTCACCCCGAGTTCAGCGGCGCTCAAAACATCCGGATCAACGCCGCGATGCTCGGGCTCGATGCCGCCGCGGTCGCGAAAAAGACCCCGGCGATCATCGAGTTCTGCGAGCTCGGTGAGTTCATCGACCGTCCGGTCAAGGTCTATTCGAGCGGCATGACGATGCGCCTCGCCTTCGCGATCGCGACCCAGGTCGACCCCGACGTGCTGATCGTCGATGAAGCGCTGTCGGTCGGAGACGGATACTTTCAGAAGAAATGCACCGACCGCATCCTCGAGCTCATGGAGTCGGGCACTGCCCTGCTGTTCTGCTCCCACGCGATGTACTACGTCGAGCGCTTCTGCCCGCAGAGCATCTGGCTGCGCCACGGGCGGGTCGCCGAGGCCGGCCCGACCGCCAGCGTCATCGCCGCCTACCAACGCGAGCTCGACCGCAAGATCCAGATCGCCGAGCCGGCCGCGGCGCCCTCTCGCGATGGTGAGTCGTTGTCGCTCGACGAGCCGCCGCAACCGGCCGGTCTCGAGCAGATCGAGGTGCTGGGTGCCAGCTCGTCGGGCGGTCAGCAACCGTTGTTTCGCCCCGAGGAGCTGTGGGCGGTCGAGGTCAGCTGGTGGTCGGAGCGGATCGACCTGGCTTTTCATGTCGGTATCGGGGTCGATCGCACCGACGGCGTGCAGGTGTTCTCGCTCTCGACCCTCGAGGAGCCGGGAGCTCCGCTGAGCGGTCACCGTCGCTACCGCTGCCGGTTCGAAGTCCCCCGGCTACCGATCAACAACGGCGAGCTCGATCTCTATGTCTTCTTGGCCGACGAGCGGGGGGTCCACATCTACGACCGACGCATCTTGCACGCCGCTTTCCGAGTCGAGTCCACCGGCTTTCGCTTCGGGCTGGTGCCGGTGCGCGGACGCTTCAGTTGGTCGCCCGCGAACGCCGACGAGCGGGACTCCTCGGCGATTCAGGCCGGAGCGATCAGATCGGGGTAGCGATCGGGGATCGGCTCTAGGGTGGTCCCTAGGCCCGCGGCGAAACCGCGCAGCTTGGCGATCGCCGCGCCTTGGTTGCCGCGTGGGAGCTCGCGCACGAAAGCCGCCGGAATCGCCAGTCCGAGGAACAACAGCGAGCGCGCCCACTGGCTCGGAGTGGCGAACTTGCGCAGGTAGATCGCGCCGCTGCGACCGGTGTGAAAGGTGCGGGCAGGCTTGTAGACCCCGAGCGAGTGCGCGATCTTGTGCCACAGCCGGGCGCGGTGGACGTAGCCGCAGTGCCAACCCTGACGCTTCATCCGGGTGCAGAAGTCGGCGTCCTCGACGCCGAGGTAGTACACCGGGTCCCAGAAGCCGGTCGCCTCGAGCGCCGCGCGCCGGATCAGTACGGCGCAGCCGTTGATGTAGTCGACCCGCTGGTCGCGGTCGTACTGCCCACAGTCGAGCTCGCCGTCGCCGCGCTCGCGGGTGATCGACTCTCGCCAGCGCAGAATTCCCCCCGCCGACCAGATGCGTTGGCGATCCGAGAAGTAGTAGCACTTGGGGCCGACGCAGCCGAGGCTCGGGTCGGCCTCGGCCGCGGCAACCAGCTCATCGAGCAACGAGCGTTCGACCTCGATGTCGTTGTTCATCAACAGCACGTAGTCGTAGCCGCGGTCGAGCGCGTGCTGGATGCCGTGGTTGAGACCCCACGAGATGCCGCGGTTGGTGCGTACCCGCAGCTGGAGGATCTCGGGGTAGCGCTCCGAGATCCGGGCGTAGGAGTCGTCGGTCGAGCCGTTGTCGATGACGATGGGATCGAATCGCGGATAGTCGAGCTGGCACAGCGACTCGAGAGTCTCCAGAGCGACCTCGGCGCCGTTGTAGTTGAGCACGCACGCCGCTACTCTTGGCACTTCCGAGCGGGGGTTCGCAGTGACCGGCATGACGGCGAAGCTAGAGGACGCGCGGGTGCTGGTGACCGGGGCGTCCGGGTTCATCGGCCGCCATCTGTGCCGCCGGCTGCGCGGGCTTGGCGCCGAGGTCCACGGCGCGGCCCGTGGCCACAAGGCGCCCGAGGGTGTCGACGTCGAGTGGCGCGCGGTCGATCTTGCCGCCCCGGATGCGGCGGGTCGTTTGCTCGACGAGGTTGTTCCCGACGTGGTGTTTCATCTCGCGAGCCTGGTCACCGGCGGTCGCGATCGTAACCTGGTGTGGCCGGCCTTCGAGGCCAACCTGGTGACCACGCTGCGTCTGCTCAGCGCCGCGGCCGAGCGCGGGCGGCCTCGAGTGGTGCTCGCCGGATCCCTCGAGGAGCCGGTGGGCTCGGCGGCCCCCTGCTCGCCCTACGCCGCCGCCAAGGCCGCGGCGAGCGTCTACGGCCGGATGTTCGCGGAGCTCTACGGGCTGCCGGTCACCATCGCCAGAATCTTCATGGTCTACGGTCCCGGTCCGCAAGACCCTGCGAAGCTGGTCCCCTACGTCATCCGCGAGCTGCTCGCGGGTCGGTCGCCGAAGCTCTCGCGTGGCCTGCGCCCGGTGGACTGGATCTACGTCGAGGATGCGGTCGACGGCCTGGTCCGCATGGCGGTCACGGCCGACGCGGTGGGTCGCGAGCTGGACTTCGGTTCGGGCGAGCTGGTGACAGTGAGCGAAGTGGTGCAGCGGCTGTTTCGGATCGCCGGAGGTGCCGTAGAGCCGGCGTTCGGCGCGCTCCCGGATCGAGCCGGAGAGGTGGTGCGTCGCGCCGAGCTCGCCAACACCGAGGCGGTGCTCGGCTGGCGGCCGCAGACCGCCCTCGACGAGGGGCTGCGGCGGACCGTCGAGTGGTTTCGCGAGCACCCAGAAGCCGAACCGCAGCGATCGGCGCCGCTCTGAGCGTCGCCTCGGCGGAGGCTTGTCGAGGCGGGCGATTGGCGGTCCGCTGGCGGTCATCGCTGCTTTAGGTCCCGTGCGGGACCCGGCGCCAAACCCGCTCGCCACCGTGACGCGCGGCGTGGCTTCGCACCTGCTGAGCCATCACCTGACGATTCCCGAACAGCCCGGAGATCTGGGAGCGGTAGGCCGCGATCGCGTGGATCTTGGCGTCGAGGTCGGACGGTTCGAGGACGATCGTCTCGGCGGTCCAGCGACCGCGCCAGCCCTGGGCGCGGCGCAGGGCCAAGGGACGGCGCACGTACGGGAAGTCCTCGAAGAACTCGGCGCGGTCGCCGAAGGCGGCCTCGGCCGCCCGGCGCGCGAGTCGGTGGTCGACGTGACCGCCGATCGCGAGCGGCACCAGCACCCGTTCGGCCCTCGGCAGACGCCGCAACCGCTCGGCGATGTCGTCGACCAGCGGCTCGTCGTCCGGATGCACTCGCGAGAACAAGGACTTCCGGGTCGGGTAGTGCGGCGCACCCGATAGCGGCTCGCTGCGGAAGATCGCTTCGCACAGCGGCCAGTGCTCGATCTCGGCGCCGAGGTGCTCGGTGGTGGCGAGGTCCTCCGCCCGCCGATGAGCGACCGCGGTCTCCGGGTCGAGATTCATGTGTCCGAGGATCTCTTCGGCGAGCGGACTCAGGTCGCCGGCCGGCGGGTCGCCGGTGAACAGGGTGAGCTGCAGCACCCGGCCGCCGGCGATCGTGGCCTGGTGGATCGCGCCGCCGCACGATAGCGCGCCGTCGTCGAGGTGGGGCGAGACCACCAGCAGATCGTAGACCGCGATCAACGCCGGGCCTCGGCGTCCTCGAGCGCCCGCGACAGCGTCTCTCGATAGGCCGCAGCGAAGCGCGCGCGGGTGTGGTGCTCGCGGACGTAGCCGCGCGCGGCGCGCGACATCGCCGCGAGCTCGGCGGCCGGCCGACTGGCGATATCCGAGACCGCGGCGCGGACCGCGGTCACCGAGGCCTCACCAAGCTCGACTCCGTAGGCCGGGTCGAGCGTCACGCTGCTGGTGCTGGCCAACACCGGGATGATGCCGGCGTGCATGCAAGTGATCATGGCTCCGCCCCCGGCTTCCGAGCACGACGGGTAGACCACCGCGCCCGTGGCGCGCGCGAGCTTCGTGAAAGCGTCGCTCGCGATGTCGATCCAGCCCAGGGTGTGGATGTTCGGCAGGTCATAGAGCTCGCGAAAGTAGGCGCGCTCGAAATCGCGCTCCTGGTGAATCGGGCCGCACACCGTGAGCTCGAGCTCCGGGGTTTTGGCGAACGCCTCGAGCACCAGGTCGAGTCCCTTGTGAACCAGACCGCCACTGCCAAACCACAGGAACCGCCGGCGCGCCCGTTCCCAGTCGCGCTCGAGCTCCGGGTACTCGAGCGGGGTCGAGATCGGAATCGAGGTGAGCGGCTTGTCGGCGAAGCGGTAGGTCTCGAGGCTCATCTCGTTGCCGAGCACGAACCCGCAGTCGGCGGACTCGATCGCGCGGTTGGGCTCGACCAGCTTGCACGGCCGGACCTCGATGCCGCGGCGCTCGCGCAGCGCCTGCAGCCGGGCCTGCTGGGCGGAGTTGTTGAAGGTCCAGTGACAGGTCTCGCCATGGAAGATCTTGAGGCAACGGGGCGGCAGCTGGTCGACCCAATGCTCGAGGTTGAGCCGGACGTCGATCGCCACCGCGTAGGGCTTTCGGAGCACGAAGCCGCGGTTGCGCCAGCCGATGACGTCGACCCGAAAGCCCAGGTCGGCGAGGGAGCGAGCGATCTCTGTGGACTCCCAGAAGTGGGTGTGGCCGTGCGGCATCGGCGCCCCGGGCGGTAACAGCAGACCGTCGATGATGTAGGACAGCAAGGCCTCGCCGCGATGAGCACCCGTGGGCTCGAGCGTGACCACCCTCGAGTCGGTGCGGGCGAGCCGTCGCCGCCACTTGGCGACGATGCGGCGTGCCTCGGCGGCTGCCCGTCGCGGTCGCAAATGAGCGGCGAGCTGGCGGGTGGCGGGAGATCGCAACATCTTTGGGGACCGTTCGCGGGATCCTGGGCTCACACGCGCATGCGCAGCGGTGGCATTCGACGCCGGAGGAATCTGCGACGCACGGTCTCGATCACCCGCTTGGCTGCCAGTTCGAGACCGCGGGTCGCCCGCCATCGCCCCAGCAACCCGTCGTCGCCTGCGGCTGGAGCGCCGGCCGCCGCGGCCGCCCCGGCCGCGCCCTGCGCGTGCTCCAACCACATCCGCCGGTACTGGCCCAGCTGGGGGAGGACGTCGCCGGTCGACTCGGCGGTCTTGGTGGCGACCAGAAAGGTGACTGCCTGGTGGCCGCCGTAGCGTCCGAAGCTGAGCGCGTCGAGGCACCCGGGCAGGTAGTCGTAGACCTGCCAGCGGTCGGTGTAGAGCCGGCCGCGGTGCCAGTACGAGAAGTACTCGCACAGCAAGTGGCGATCGACCTGGTAGTGATTGGCGGCGTAGAAGTCGGCGAACAGGGTCGGGCACAGCTGGTAGAAGCCGAGGTCGACATGGTTGTTGGCGGCGTCGCCGCAGTGGATCACCCGGCCGCCGACCCGCAGCAGTCGGTGGAGGTTCGAGAGCACCTGGGGTAGGTGGAAGATCTGGAGGATGGTGCCGGTCTCGAAGACGACGTCGAACTTGCCCTCGAGCTCGGGCGGCAAGGGCCGGTTGAGGTCGACGATGTGGTCGGCTCCCTCCCACTCCGAGATGTCGCAGCTCGAAACCCGCTCGAAGCCGAGCCGGCGAAAGAACGTCTGATCGCTCAGGCAGCCTTGGGCGGCGAGCCGAGGATCGTGCGAGAGAGTCTCGGGAATCCCGGCCGCAAGCGCGAAACCGTGGCGCTTTGCCCAGCGCTCGAGGTCGCGCGCAGTGAAGTAGACCGTCGAACGGCCGAGCTGGAGCACCGTGCCTTCAAAGGGCCGGCGCTTGGCTTCCTCGATGAGGAGGCGGGCGCTGCCGCGTGGAATTCCCACAGAGCGTTCGATCCTATCGGGTGCGCGGCACTCTTCGAGTTCGTGGCCCGCGGTTCGGTGGCTACCCGTCTCCTGCCGGTTCGTCGGAGCGCACGAACGCCAGGAACTCGGTGCGATGTCGCAATCCAGCGACCCCCACGAAGATCGCCCCGGCCAGACACGACGCCGCCACCCTCATCCAACTCGGGTCGGCCGGTGTCAGCAGTACCGGCGCGAAACAGAGGGCTCCGAAGACGTACAGTTCGAGCAGCTGCCCCATCAGTTTGACGAAACCGCGGCGGTCGAGGTCGAACAGTCCCCAGCCGAGAATCAACGTGCCGAGAGGGAAGTACGATGCCACCGCCATCCCGATCTCACGCATATCGGAGCGCACCAGCACGTAGCCGAGACCGCCCAGCGACAGCAGGTTGGCGAGGGTATAGGTGATCAGCAGCCGGTCTCGATGGACCGTGAGTAAGAGCTCGCGACCGAACATCGTCAACGGTCGCACGAAGGGGACGAACGCGGCGACCCGCAGGTAGGTCGCAGCGCCCGCCCACGCGCTGCCGCCCAGCACCTTCACCGCCACCTCGGCGTTGAGGAAGAAGCAGAACGACGCCGGCACGAACAGGCCTGCCAGCGCCAAAGTGGCGAGCCGGAAGACGTCGAACGAGCGGCCGATGTCGGAGCGGTAGCGCACCAGCGCCGGGTAGACAGCGCGGCCGACCGCGTCGGCGATCATTCGCGAAAAGAAGTACAGCGCCTGGATCGCGAGCGAGGCGCGCGCCAGCGCCGCCTCGTCGGGGAGCCCGACACCCAGGATCAGCGGCTCGAGATAGAGCACGCTGAGCTCGAGCAGCGACATCAGCGCGAGCGGCAGTGCGGCGGTGACCAGGGGTCGCACAGCCTCGTGGTCGAGGACGTGCCGGAGGTCCGGCCACGCCCAGCGCCACAGCACCGCGGCGTAGATCGCGCCGGCGACGATGTGGGCGACCACCAGGCCCCAGATCCCGAGTCCGCCGACCACCAGCAGCAGCGACAGCGCCGCGAACGCGAGGTTGCGTACGAGTTCGGCGGGGATCGTCTTGATCAGCTTCTGCTCGGCCTCGAAGTAGGTGAGCGGCACCGCCGCCAGCCCTTGGATGAACAAGAACAGACACAGCGCGCGCACGATCTGCACGGTCTGCCGGTCGTGCTCGAGAAACAGCAACGCCAGGACCGGTGCCGCCACCAGGACCAGGAACGAGAACGCGGCGCCCCACCAAAGCTCGAGACGCAGGAACGTGCCGTACGGGCGTTTGCGCAGCCTTACCAAGTGGCCGGTCAGGCCGAGGTCACGAACCTGGGCGAGCAGGATGAACAGCGGCTCGGCCCAGTTCCACACCCCCATCTCTTCGGGCGCGATCAACCGCCGCAGCAGGATGTGGGTGCCGAGGGTCACCACCACCCGCCAGACCTGCGACGCGCTGGCGGCCGAGGCGGACTGGAGCAGGGCGATCGGAGTGCGCATGAAGCGGCGGGCAGTGTAGCCGAGGGCGCCTGGCCCAGCGCCCGGTCGCAGGCGGCTCTAGGAGCTCTCGGGCGGGTCGGCGTTGGCGAACCGCTTCTCCATCCAGCTGATCGACCAGTAACGTCCGAACTTGTGGCCAACCTCGTCGAAGAAGCCGACCAGCCGGAACCCGAAGCGCTCGTGGAGCGCCACCGAAGCCGGGTTCGGGAGCACGATTCCGGCGTAGACGCGGTGGAGGCCGAGGCCTTCGAGCCGGGGCAGCAAGAAGCCGTAGAGGCGCGCCGCGACGCTGCGGCCCCGCCACTCCGGGTGCACGTAGACCGTGGTCTCGACACTCGTCGAGTACGCCGGCTTCGGCCGCAGCCGGCCGCTGTACGCGAAGCCGATCACCACCCCGTCGACCACCGCGACCACGCCTTGGTGCTTGCCGTCGGGGTCGAGCCCATGAAACCAGGCGCGGCGGGCCTCGAGCGTGACCGGTTCGAGGTCGAACGTCGCGGGCGACATCGCCACGTAGTGATTGTAGATCGCGTTCAGGCTCTCGAGGTCGCGCTCCTCGAGCCCGCGCAGCACCAGTCCGTCCGGTTCCACGGTCGCCTCTCTCGTCTCGTCGTCCAGTCGGGAGACGGATTCTAACGAGGCGGACTCAACGTCTAGCCGTTCAGAACGTAGCGGCCGGGCGGCTCAGCCGCCGGCAGGAAGCGCCGAGCTTGTGTTCCCCTCCTGGTAGCGTCCGAGCTTGGGCGGCCGACAACGAGCGCGCTGCCTCAAGCCGCAGCGTCTGCTCACTGTTCGGCGCGCTCCAGAACACCGCTCTCCTCATCGACCCCGCGAACCTACGGCAGCGAATGCGGAGCAAGCAGCGGGTCGCCGGCGAGGTCGGGGACCGCCGCGCCGCCGCTGCGCTCGCGCTCGCGCAGCAGCCACTCCAGGCGGTCATTGCCCCAGAACCGTTGGCCTTCGAAGACAAACGTCGGCACCCCCCACACCCGGTCCTCGCGCATCTTCGCGAAGCCGGCAGCGAGCCGCTCTCGCCACTCCGGCGCCTCGGCTGCTGCGAGGGCGGCGTCCGGGTCGACGCCCGCGGACTCGGCGACCTCGCGAATCACCGAGTCGAGTCCGAGCTCGAGGCCGCGCGAGAAGCGCGCGGCGAACGCTGCCATAGCGAGCTCGGGTCCGCGTCCGATCGACTCCGCCCACAGGAAGACGCAGTGCGGCCGCGGCCAGTCGGTGTCGAGCTTCTCCGGCCAGTTGAGCTCAAGCCCATAAGCCGCGGCAAATCGCGCCGCGTCCTCGCGCGCGTACCCGCCCTTCACCTTGCTCCCCGATATCGCCGCTACCGCCTGCTCGTTGGGAGGAAACACCGGCACCGCCTCGATCTCGCTCCAGGGAATCGCGCCGCTCTGGGTCAAGCGATGAAAAGCGAACCACGAGAACGGGCTGCGGAAGGAGAAGTAGAGGCGTGTGGTTGTCATCGTGGTTTCCTGGGTCGTGCAATGCGATCGCGAGCATTATCTCTCGGCGAACGGGGATCGACCCGCGCCGGCTGCCCCGTGACAAGCTAGCGGGACCGCCCGCGCCGGGGATCTCGGCGCCTGGCCTCCCCGAAAATCGACCGTGTACGACATCGACCACTACGTTGCGGGACGCAGCATCCCGGGCCGCTCCGGTAGGTTCGGTCCGGTGTACGACCCGGCGCGCGGCATCGAGCAGGCCCGGGTCGCGATGGCTTCGGCCGCCGAGGTCGACGCCGCGGTCGGATCAGCCGCGGAGGCGTTCCCGGGCTGGCGCGCCACCGCGTTGTCGCGGCACGCCGAGGTGCTGTTCGCCTTTCGCGAGATCCTGAATGCGCGCAAGGGCGAGCTCGCTGCGGTGCTCACCTCGGAGCACGGCAAGGTGCTCAACGACGCCCTCGGCGAGGTGTCGCGCGGGCTCGAGAACGTCGACTTCGCGTGCGGCATCCCACACTTGCTCCAGGGCAGCTTCTCGGAGCAGGTGTCGAACGGCGTCGACGTCACGACGGTGCGTCAACCGCTCGGCGTGTGTGCCGGCATCACCCCGTTCAACTTCCCGGCGATGGTGCCGCTGTGGATGCTCGCGGGCGCGATCGCTTGCGGCAACACTTTCGTGCTCAAGCCGTCGGAGAAGGACCCCTCGGCGTCGGTGCTGCTCGCGCGGTGGTTCTCCGAGGCCGGACTGCCACCGGGAGTGCTCAACGTGGTCCACGGCGACAAGGAAGCGGTCGACCGTCTGCTCGAGCACCCGCAGGTGAAAGCGATCAGCTTCGTGGGATCGACGCCGGTGGCGCGCTCGATCCACCAGCGCGCCACCGCCGGCGGCAAGCGGGTTCAGGCGCTGGGCGGGGCGAAGAACCACATGGTGGTGCTGCCCGACGCCGACCTCGACCTCGCGGCCGACGCGGCGGTGAGCGCCGCCTACGGTTCGGCGGGCGAGCGTTGTATGGCGATTTCGGTGGTAGTGCCGGTGGGCGAGATCGCTCAGCCCCTGGTCGACGCGATTCGCCGGCGGCTGCCGGCAATCCGCATCGGTGCTGGCAGCGATCCCGCAGCCGAGATGGGACCCCTGATTACCGCCGCCCACCGCGACCGCGTGGCTTCCTACCTCGACGCCGCCCGGGCCGAAGGCGCGACGCTGGTCGCCGACGGCCGCGAGGTCACGGTCGGCGGGGTCACGAGCAATGGCAGCGGCTTCTTCCTCGGCGTGTCGCTGATCGATCACGTCGAGCCGTCGATGGCGGTCTATCGCGACGAGATCTTCGGGCCGGTGCTCGCGGTCACCCGCGCCGACAGCTTCGCGGCCGCGGTCGATCTGATCAACCGCAACCCGTGGGGCAACGGCTGCGCCCTGTTCACCCGCGACGGTGGGGCGGCACGACGGTTCCAGTTCGAGGTCGAGTGCGGGATGGTCGGGATCAACGTCCCGATCCCGGTGCCGGTCGCCTGGCACTCGTTCGGCGGCTGGAAGGACTCGCTGTTCGGCGACCTGCACATCTACGGGCCAGAGGGCATCCGCTTCTACACTCGCGCCAAGGTGATCACCAGTCGCTGGCCCGATCCGGCGACCAGCCGGGTCGACCTCGGGTTCCCGCAGCACCGCTGAGCGCGCGTTCCCTACTGCTCGCGGATGGTTCCGCGACGCCCGAGGAACTCGTCCAGCCGTTCCTGGGCATTGACTCGCAGGTCCTGGTGGAACAGGCCGTAGTCGAGCAGGTGATAGTTGCCACCGGTCGTCACGCCCCTGCGTAAGCTCCGCAGCTTCGGATCCGAGATGTAGAGATAGCCGTCGTCGCCGCAGCGGGCGCTCAGTTGGCGCGGGTGGAGCGCCGAGAGACCGCAGGCGTCGAGACCGGTGGGCTCGCGGCTGAAGAACGCCTTCCACGCCGCGCCGGGATTGCGCAGTACCACCTCCACCGCGCCCCGATGGAGATCTTCCGGCGCATCGCCGCGATCGCAGGTCCAGGTCAGCGGATTGACGCAGAGCGGCTTTTTGTAAGCGCGCCGCTCCCAGTGTCCTCCGCCCGCGTCCGGATACCAGTGCTCGCCGCGATCAAGACGATGAGCCGGACCGCGCCCGCGCCTTGAGTAGGTGTCCCAGGCGATCATGCAGCCGGTGCTGCGTGGGCCGGTGCTCGCGGGGAAGCGGCGGAGGGTGGTGTCGAGCTTGTCGCTGGGCATCGCGAAGCCCACGAGATAGGCCGCCACCAGGCGCTCGGCGATCTGCTCTCCGAGCTCTTCGAGCAGACGGATGGCGTGCACCGTCCCCTGGCTGTGCGAGGCCAGGAACAGCGGGCGGTCGCGGGCGTTGTGGGCGAGGTAGTGCTCGAACGAGCTTCTCACGTCGCGGTAGGCGAGCTCGAGGGCGCGCCGGCCGTTCGAGCCGCCGTCGAGAAACGAATAGACGGTCGCCTGGCGATAACGCGGCGCGAAGATCCGGCAGCAAGCGTTGAACACAGCTGCTTGACCCGGAATCACCATCTCGTCGACCAGCTCCTTGGCCTTGGCGTCATCGAGCGGCGCGTTCCAGGCCGCCGGGCTGAGGTAGGTCGTGGGATGGATGAAGAAGACGTCGGCTAGAGCCGCCTCGGGAGCGATCGCCGGCGGCTCGCCGCTCGCGACCAGTATGGACTTGCCGGGTCTCTCCGGCCGCACCGCCCAACTCGTAGGCAGGTCGTAGTCGGGTTCGGGCGGCGGCGGCTTGGCGTCGAAGTCGTGCCGCGGTCGGATCCGACGGACGAAGATCAAGAGCGGCAGCCACCGCGCGGCGACCCACAGCACCAGCCCAAGCGCGAGCAGGGCGATCAGCCAGAGGGTCCACAGGGCAAGCAGAGGCACGGTCCCTTCCTTGGCGGGAGCCTACGGAACCACGCTGAATCCGTGGCTTGTGGCCGCCCTTCGCAGGCGATCGTCGAGGGCAACCAGCTCGGCACCGTCCGGGGAGTTCGAACGCCAGGCCAGTGCCGCGCTCAGCTGGAGGGCGTCAGCGGCGCGAAGCGAGTGGAGCCCCAGCAAACGGATGGCATCCTCACGCACCGGCGCGGTCGGTCGAACCTCCAGGAATGATTCCGATAGTTCTCTCAGCACGGTGACCGATGGCGCGATGTTGTGGGTCGACTCGCGCCCGATCCGCGTCAGCGCGCTCATGCACTCGACGACCGTCCCCCACCAAACCACAATTTCTGGATCGTCCGCCAACAGGCTTCGTACGGTCCGAGTAGCGCTCTCGTTCACCAGCAACGGCACGATCGCCGAAGCGTCCCAGAACCTCAACGGGCGTGTTCTCGGTCCTCGAGAAGGGCTCGGAGCGTCCGGCCCTCCGGATCCTCAGGAAGGTCGCAGTTGATCACTCGCGCGAGATCGAGCTTTCGCGTTGGGTGTTGGAGGATTCCCCGCTGAATCAAAGCCTTCGCCTCTCGAGACGGATCTGTCAACTGAGTGAGTCGCGCGACCGGACGTCCCTGATCGGTCACGATCACATCTTCTCCCGCTTCTACTCGAGCGAGGTATTCGGAAAGCGATGCCTTGAGCTCAGCGATGCCGGCGGTTGTCATGGGACCATTCTAGCTGCGGGCTTCTCCCCCTCGCGCGTTTGCAGGTCCTGGCGGTCGTCGACGACCGCCCAGTACCGGTGGGCTGGCGCGGACCAGGCGACCGCGGCCGGCGCAGCTCGGCTCAGGGGTAAGCTCCGCGGGTGCTCTCTCCTCGGCGGATCGACCTGGCGCGTGACGCGATCGACCCGGTGTTCCTCGACAGCCCACAGCGGGTGTCGCGTGGGCTCGGGCTCGGGGCGGTGACCGTGCTGCTCAAGATCGAGACCGAGAACCCGATCGGCAGCTTCAAGGGTCGCGGCGCAAGCTGGTGGCTGCACGGTCGGACGCCAGAACCCGTGGTCTGCGCCTCGGCCGGCAACTTCGGTCAGGGCCTCGCTTATGCGGCGAAGCGGCGGGGCGCCGTCGCCGAGGTGTTCGCGGCCGAGACCGCGAACCCGTCCAAGCTGGCGGCGATGGAGAGCCTGGGGGCGCGGGTCCACCTCCACGGTCGCGACTTCGACGAAGCGAAGGCGCGGGCTGTCGAGTACGCCGCAGAGCACGGTCTCGGGTACGTCGAAGACGGTGACGCCGACGAGATCGCCGAGGGCGCCGGGACGATCGCGCTCGAGCTGCTGCGCTACCCCGGCCGGTTGGTCGCGGTCTACGTCCCGGTAGGCAACGGCGCCCTGATCAACGGTGTCGGCTCGATTTTGCGCGCTCGCTCGCCGGCGACCCGGGTGATCGGCGTCTGCGCCGGCGGCGCGCCGTGCATGGAGCGCTCGTGGCGTTCGGGCGTTGCGACCTCGACCGAGCTCGCCGATACCATCGCCGACGGGATCGCCACCCGGGTGCCGGTGCCGCGGGCGCTCGAGCACCTCGTGGGAGTGGTCGATGACATGGTGCTGGTGAGCGATGACCAGATGATCGAGGCGATGCGCCGACTGTGGCGAGTCGAAGGGATCGTCGCCGAGCCGGCCGGCGCCGCGTCGCTCGCTGGTGCGCTGGCCGACCCGGCGCGACCGCCTTGCGGCACCGTCGCGGTGATCATCAGTGGCAGCAACCTCGACCCGCGCCGTCGTAGCGAATGGCTGCCGGACGTCGCGGGCTCGAGCCAACCGTGAACAGACCGGGAAGGGACCGATGAAGCTCCTGATCGCAAACCGCGGCGAGATCGCCATCCGCATCGCTCGCGCGGCTGCCGGCCTCGACGTGCCGACCGTGGCGGTGTACTCAGAAGACGATGCGCGCTCGCTCCACGTGCTCGCGGCTGTCGAGTCGGCGCCGCTTTCCGGCAGCGGGCCGGCCGCCTACCTGGATGCCGAGCAGATCGTCGAGATAGCGCTCGCCCGCGGTTGCGACGCCATTCACCCGGGCTACGGCTTCCTGGCCGAGAACGCCTCGTTCGCACGACGCTGCGCGACCGCGGGCCTCGGATTCGTCGGTCCGACTCCGGAGACCCTCGCGTTGTTCGGCGACAAGACTCGCGCTCGCGCTCTCGCCGCGGCGAACCGGGTGCCGCTGGTGCTCGGCGTCTCCGAGCCGGTGAGCGTCGAGGGTGCGAGGGCGTTCTTCGACGAGCTGCCGCAAGGCGCATCGATGCTGATCAAGGCGGTGGGCGGTGGCGGCGGACGCGGCATGCGCGTGGTCTCCCGCCGCGAGGAGATCGACGAGGCGTGGCGGCGCGCGAGCTCGGAGGCCGAAGCCGCGTTCGGGATCGCCGCGGTCTATGTCGAGCAGCTGGTGTCGCCGGTGCGCCACGTCGAGGTCCAGATAGTCGGCGACGGCGACGGCGTGGTGATCGCGCTCGGCGACCGCGACTGCAGCCTGCAGCGCCGCCATCAGAAGCTGATCGAGATCGCTCCCGCCCCCGACCTCAAAGACGACCTGCGGTCGGCGCTGTGGCAAGCGGCCGTGACGATGGCCGATGCCGCCTCATACCGGAGCCTCGGCACCTTCGAGTTTCTGGTCGGTGAGGCGGCCTCGGAGTCCGGCTTCGCGTTCATCGAAGCCAACGCCCGTTTGCAGGTCGAGCACACCGTGACCGAGGAAGTGACCGGGATCGACCTGGTCGCGCTCCAGCTCGAGCTCGCCCAGGGCCGTTCTCTGGCCGACCTCGGTCTCGTCGGCAGCGGCGTGCCGGCGTCGCGCGGGTGCGCGGTGCAAGCCCGGGTGAACATGGAGACGATGGCGGCCGACGGCAGCACTCGGCCGGCGGGCGGTCTGCTGACCCGCTTCGAGGTGCCCACGGGTCCCGGAGTGCGCACCGACACCTTCGGCACCGCCGGCTACCAGACCAGCCCGCGCTTCGATTCGCTGCTGGCCAAAGTGGTCGGCCTCTCGCGCTCCCCGAGCCTGGCGAGCGCGGTCCGGCTCACCGGTCGCGCGCTCGCAGGTTTTCGAATCGAAGGCGTGGCGACCAACCTTGCCTTTCTGCGCGCCCTCCTCGCTCATCCCGACGTGCTCGCCGGTCGAGTCCACACTCGCTTCGTCGACGAGCACATCGCCGAATTGGTCGCGAGTGCCGAGCGCTGGTCCGAGCCGAGCTCGCCGACCTCGAGCTCTTTGAGCTCGCCGAGTCTGACCCGGAAGGCCGGGGCCACGGTCGACGCCGTAGATCCGCTGGCAGTGCTCGATTACGGCAAGGGGGTCGGCGGCGCGCCGGTTTCAGCGGCGGTGGTCGCGAACCCCCGGGTGCCGAGAGGGGCGCCGGTCGCGGCCCCGGAGGGTACCGTCGCGCTCGCGGCGCCGATGCAGGGGACGGTGGTGAGCCTCGAGGTCGCCGCTGGCGACGAAGTCCGGGCCGGCGGCGTGGTGTTGGTGATGGAAGCGATGAAGATGGAGCACGAGGTGCGGGCGTCCGCGAGCGGCGCGATCCGCGAGCTCACGGTCGCAGTCGGCGAGGCGGTGTACGAAGGCAGCGTGCTGGCCTGGATCGAAGAGCGTGAGATCGCGGTCACGAGCGACGAGGATGGCGAGGACGTTGACCTCGACGAGGTGCGCCCGGATCTCGCGGCGGTGCTCGCGAGGCACGACGTGACGCTCGACGTGGCGCGCCCCGACGCGGTGGCGAAGCGCCGCAACACCAACCAGCGCACCGCGCGCGAGAACATCGACGACCTGTGCGATCCTGGCTCGTTCGTCGAGCACGGTCAGCTGGTGCTGACCCCGGGCACCGGGCTGCCGCGCGAGGAAGTGATCCGCAAGTTTCCGACCGACGGCATGGTCACCGGCCTCGGCACGATCAACGGCGATCGCTTCGCGGGCGAGACCGGCCGCTGCGTGGTGCTGGCCTACGACTACACCGTGCTCGCCGGCACCCAGGGCGCGCTCAACCACCCCAAGACCGACCGCATGCTCGAGCTCGCCGAGCGCTGGCGCCGGCCGGTGGTGCTGTTCGCAGAAGGCGGCGGCGGTCGCGCCGGCACCGGCGGCCAGCGCAAGGGAGGGGTGAGCACCACCAAGGCGGGCCAGGGGCGCAGCGACGAGACCTACCGGCCGCTCGACACCCCGACCTTCACCACGATGGCGAGGTTGAGCGGTCTGGTGCCGCTGATCGGCATCACCTCGCGGTTTTGCTTCGCCGGCAACGCCGCGCTGCTCGGCTGCTGCGACGTCATCATCGCCACCGAAGACTCGAGCATCGGCATGGGCGGGCCGGCTCTGATCGAGGGTGGCGGACTCGGTGTCTTCCGTCCCGAGGAAGTGGGGCCGATCGATGTCCAGGTGAAAAACGGCGTGGTCGACGTCGCCACCCGCGACGAGGCCGAGGCGGTCGCGGTCGCGAAGCAATACCTTTCGTACTTCCAGGGCAGGGTCTCGGACTGGGAGTGCGAAGATCAGCGGCGGCTGCGCCGGATCGTTCCCGAGAACCGGTTGCGGGTCTACCGAGTCCGCGAGGTGCTCGAGACCCTGGCCGATCGCGGCAGCGTGCTCGAGCTGCGGCCGCGATTCGGGCTGGGCATGGTCACTGCCTTCGCGCGCATCGAGGGTCGGCCGATCGGCGTCGTCGCAAACAACCCCGAGTTCCTATCCGGCGCCATCGACAGCGATGGCTCGGACAAGGCCGCGCGCTTCCTCCAGCTGTGCGATGGCTTCGACATCCCGATCCTGGTGCTGTGCGACACCCCGGGGATGATGGTGGGCCCCGAGATCGAGCGCACCGCGATCGTGCGCCACTGCTGCCGGCTGTTCGTCACCGGCGCCAACGTCAGCGTGCCTCTACTCACCATCGTGTTGCGGAAGGCCTATGGGTTGGGAGCGCAGGCGATGGCGGGCGGCGATCTCAAGGAGCCGTTTTTCACGGTTGCGTGGCCCACCGGCGAGTTCGGGGGCATGGGCCTGGAGGGTCAGGTTAAGCTCGGCTTCCGCAACGAGCTCGCCGCGATCGCCGATCCCGAGACGCGTCGGGCCCGCTACACCGAGCTGGTCGCCGCGGCCTACGAGCGCGGCCGGGCGCTCAACGCCGGGGTGTCGTTCGCGGTCGACGACGTGATCGACCCGGCGGACTCACGGCGCTGGATCGCGTCGGCGCTCGGCTCGGTGCCGCCTCCGGCGCTGCGCACCGGCAAGAAGCGCAGCAACATCGACACCTGGTAGCTGCGCTGGCGAACGGAGATCGGAAGGCGGTGGCCATGAACAATCTGCTGCCCTGCGTCGAGGTCGACCCCGAGGATCCGCGAGCGGGAGCGGCGGCCACCGTGATCTGGCTGCACGGCCTGGGCGCGAACGGACATGATTTCGAGCCGATCGTGCCGTACCTGCGACTGCCCTGGGTGCGCTTCGTCTTTCCGCACGCGCCATCGCGCCCGGTGACGATCAACGGCGGCATGATCATGCCGAGCTGGTACGACGTCACCCATTTCGGTGCGGGTGGACAGAACGAGCGTCACATTCAAGAGACTTGCGCGGCGGTCGTCGCGTTGATCGCTCGCGAACGCAAGAGCCTGGCCGCGGACCGGATCGTCCTCGCGGGCTTCAGCCAGGGTGGCGCCATCGCTCTTCATCTCGGGCTGCGACACCCCGAGCGTCTGGCAGGATTGCTGATTCTGAGCTCGTACGAGATCTTTCCAGATCGTCGCGGCGAGCGCTCGGACGCAAGCCGGGCGACGCCGATTCTGTTCGGTCATGGTCTCGCCGATCCGCTGGTCCCGCTCGCTCTGGGACGAGCCGCCTACGATGGCGTGGTCTCGAAGGAGCGCGACGCGCGTTGGCTCGAATACCGAATGGGACACGAGGTGTGCCCAGCCGAGATTGCCGCCGTCGCCGATTGGCTCCGGGAACGGCTCGCGGCCGGCGAGCGTCCCAGGTGATGGGGCACGGATCGTGGTTCCGCGGGCCGCCCCAGGGGAGTGCGGACGCCTTCGGTCACCGAATACCGGTGGGCCGGGTCCGGACGAAAGGTAGGGCGAGCAGCCTCGGCAGCCCCTTGGGCGTAGCCGCGGCATCTTCGATTCCGAAGCGGGCCTCGCGATCCGCCTGCCGTAGCGAGCCGAACATACGATCCCATACCGTCAGAATCGTTCCGTAGTTCGAGTCCGTGAGCGCTCGCTCGGGATGGTGATGGATCCGATGCATCTGTGG
>JAQBHE010000582.1:0-11157 GCA_032128015.1 Holophagae bacterium | reverse complement strand
CCGCTTGACGTTGGGTGAGACGTCGGCCTCCGAATCCCGCAACGTCCACAGGATGCCGGTGCTGAGCACGCGCTGGAAGACATCGTTCGACCACACATCCTCGCCGTGTCCCATCGAGGTGTAAAACACCCGACCCGCGCCGTAGTAGCGCAGCCAGGTCGCCGGGTAGGGCGGCCGCTGATAGACCGCGCCCTGCATCCCGTCGGTCTCCTGCACCAGCAGCACGTGGATGTCGGGATCGAAGTTCTTGAGCGAGTACCACTCATCGTGGAGCTCGAAACCCTCACCGAGCGGGCGCCACCCGGGGAAAGTCGAGTCGACAACCCGCATCCGCGCCTCTTGCGGAGCCCCGTGGGTCAGGAACTCGCCGCCCAGCATCGCGATGTACTCGTCGCGTTCGGCGTTGTCGGCGTTGTGCTCACCCGCAGAGTGGAAGGTGTCGCTGGCGCAGTGGCTGCCCACGAAGCCCTTGCCGTCCTTGCGAATGGCCTTGAGCAGGTTCCTCTTGCCCTTCGCACTCATCGCTGGCGAGCCGTCGGCGCGACCCTCGGTCAGCAGGTCGCCGGTGGTATAGAAGAAGAATGCGTCGTAGTCGTCGAGACTGCGATCGAATATTCGGCCGTCCTTGGTGGCGACGACCTCGAAACCGTACTTGCGACCGAGGTCCTCGAGGGTCCGTTCGGCGAATCCGAGCGCTTCGCCATCGCGGCGGATCACTGGGTGCTGGAACCCGGACGACTTGGTGAAGGCCAGCAGTCTGCGGTCGCGGGCGCGCGCAACCCTCGGACCGGCGAGCGCGGCGAGCGCACCAGCGAAGCCCACCAGCACTTCCCTGCGGGTCGACGCGGTTTCGGTGGGCGCGCTGGGGCCGGACCCAATACGCGCGCGCTCGGAGTTGCCTTCTCGCTCGGCCTCGCTCACGGTTGGCTCCTGGATTGGATGGAAGGCCATCGTTTCTCGAGCGGCCCCACGCCCGGTGACGCTCACCGCACCCGCAACGCTCGGACCGCCCCGGCAAGCTACCACAGGGGACGGCCAGAGAAGGGACGGAGAGAACGCTGCGGTTCGGCGCCTCGAGGTCCACCTGTAACAATCCCAGGGCTCGCGGGTCATAGTCCGTGAGCGCCGAAGAACCTCGACGCGACCATGAACTACTGGCACACCGCGTATCGCGACCACGGCCCGGCGGTGCTCGCCTATCTCAGCGGCCGCATGCGCCGCGAAGACGCCGAGGATCTGCTCCAGGAGACCTTCGTGCGCGCCATCCGCAGTCGAGAAGGTGTGCGCGACGACACCAGGCTACGTCCCTACTTGCTGACCATCGCTCGCAACCTGATGCTCAACGGCCACCGTCGCCCGCGCACCGTCCTGCTCTCGGAGACCGGCAGCGGTCAATCGACCGAGTACGCGCCACCGGTCGAGGTCGGCCGCGCTCAATCCCCGGAGCAAGGCGCGAACTTCGCCCAGCTCGAAGATCGGCTGACCCAAGCGGTCGCGGCCATGACCCCGAACCTGAAGCGAGCGTTCGAGCTCGCGGTGCTCCACGAGTTCTCGTACAAAGAGATCGCTCGCCAGACCGGATGGTCGATGCCCCAGGTCAAGGTCAACATCTACCGCGCCCGCCAACGCGCCATCGCCCAGCTTTCGGACTATCTGCCGGCCGGCCGCCAACGAGCCGAGTCCCGCCCAGTCACTTCGTCGGAGTCGATTCCATGAAAGAGACCATCCCAGCTGAACCCCACGAGCTCGCACTCGCAGAGATCTCGGCGTTGATCGACGGCGAGGCCGACGTCGCGCGCACCCTCGAAGTGGTCGACCTCTTGGTCGACAGCGAGGACGCCCGCGAGTTCTATCGCCGATCCCGCGCCCTCGACGGCCTCGTCCAGGCGGCCGCGACGGTGCCTCGCGTCGAAGCGCCGGCGATGCTATGGGAACGCATCGCCAAAGCCACCGAACAGACCCCGGAAGACCGGCAGCGAGCGCGCTTGGCATTGCCTGCCCGCTCGAGTCGATTGCGGGTCGGCGGACGAACGCTGCTGGCTGCCGCCGCGGTGATCTTGGTCGGGCTCGCCGGGTGGTGGACCGCGACCTCGCTCCGTCGCAACACCGAGCAGGACCTCTCGCGCCGAGCCGAACAGCTGGCGCAGATCTCGATCGGCAGTCGCGCCGGCGACATGAACGACGACCGCTTTCTCGAGCTGGCCACCGAGATCCTCGAAGCCGACCGCCGCTACCGTCGCGAGATGCTGGCGCTGATCGGCGAGGTCGAGAGCGAACTTCGGGTCGAAGGTAGCTTCGAGGAGCGACGGCTCGGCGATCTCAACGAAGGCTCGGCGCGCCGCTCCTACGACCAGAGCGAAGGCGGCGTTCGCGACGACCAGGTGGGAATCCGCCTGCGGTAGCTACTACCCGGCATGAGATTGAACCGACGATTCTCCGAACCGCAACCCCAGATCCCTCAAACGGGAGCCCGAGCCATGAACACGGTCCGTGAACGAAACCCCACCAAGATACCGCTCCTGGCGCAACATCCTCAGAAACCCACTCGCGGCCTCATCGCGCTCGGCCTTGCCACGGCGCTCGCACTGCCCGTCGCGCTCGCGGGGTCCGTCGCGCTCGCGGGGTCCGTCGCGCCCGCGGGGTCCACCGCGCCCGCGCTTCCCGCGACCGTCGCCGCCGAGGCCGCCGAGACCGCCAACGACGCCGGCTACATCTACGGCAAGGTCACCAGCACCAAGGGCAAGGCCTTCACCGGCATCTTGCGCTGGGACGGCGAAGAAGCGTTCTGGGACGACCTGTTCAACGCCTCCAAGGTCGATCTGCCGCATTTCGCGGAGTACGGCCAGGCCAAGAAGGGGCACGATTTCGAGATCTTCGGCCGCAAGATCTCGATCGGCTGGGGCGGCTTCGAAAGCGGTCGCCAGTTCGTCGTCCGTTTCGGCGACATCGAGCGCATCGAGATCGAAGACCGCAGCCGAGCGCAGCTGGTGATGCGCGACGGCACCGAGGTGGCGGTCGACGGCGGTTCCAACGACATCGGAGCCACCATCTCGGTCCAAGACGCTTCGCTCGGCGAGGTCAAGCTGCCGTGGAAGGGGATCTCGAGGATCGAGTTTCTGGCCACTCCAGCAGGCACTCCGGTTCGCGGCTATCGCCTGCACGGCAAGGTGGTGACCGACGATGGGACGTTTGCCGGCGCCATCCAGTGGGACAAGCAGGAAGCGCTTTCGTTCGACGAGCTCGACGGCGAAGAGGACAACGTCGAGATGTCGATCCAGATGGGCAAGATCCGCTCGATCGAGAGCCTCGGTCGCCGGTCTTGCCGGGTTACCCTCAAGGACGGGCGCCGCTACGAGCTGGGGGGCACCAACGACGTCAACGACAGCAACCGTGGCATCGTCGTCGAGGATCCGCGCTTCGGCCGGGTCGATATCGCATGGGGCGCATTCGAGAAGCTCGAGCTCGAAGACGCCGGCGGCAGCGGTCGCGGCCGCAACGACTACGCGCCGGGCAAGCCGTTGCGCGGACGGGTCAAGACCACCGCCGGCAAGGAACTACGGGGCACGATCGTCTTCGACCTCGACGAGGCCTACAGCTGGGAGATGCTCGACGGCAACGACGGCGACGTTTCGTACACCATCCCGTTCGAGCTGATCGCTACGATCGCGCCGCACGGTGACGACGCCGCGAAGGTCCGGCTGCGCAGCGGCGTCGAGCTTCAGCTCAAAGACACCCAGGATGTCACCGACGCCAACGCCGGAATCCTGGTGCTCCAAGCCGAAGGCAAGGGTGTGCTGGTGCCGTGGACCGAGCTCGAGCTCCTCGAGCTCGACGGCTGAGCTGAACCCTTGCGCTAGATCGCTACTCGCCGGTGAACACCGGCCGGCGCTTCTCGACGAAAGCGGTCACGCCTTCGCGGAAGTCTCGGCGCGAGGCACAGTCGGCGAACATCTCGGCTTCGAGCTGGAGCTGCGACTCGAACTCGTTCTCGAGCGAGCGGTACAGCAAACGCTTGGCGTTGCCGTAGACGTGGGTAGGCCCGGCGGCCAGACGGGTCGCCAGGCGCGCGGTCTCGGCGGCGAGCTCGGCGTCGGGGACCACGAAGTTGACCATCCCCCAGGCAGCAGCGGTTCGGGCGTCGACCCGGTCGCCGAGAAGCGCCATCTCCAGCGACCGCTTGATCCCGATCGCCCGCGGCAGGTGGAAGCTCGACGAACCGTCGGGGCTGGTGCCGATGTTGCAGTAGGCGAGGACGAAGAACGAGCTCTCGGCAGCGATCACCAGATCGCAAGCCACCGCCATGCTGACCCCGGCGCCGGCCGCGGCCCCGCGAACGCTGGCGATGATCGGCTTGGGCATCCGCCGCATCGCGAACATGATCGGATGCAGGTCGTGGATGCGGATCAGAAACTCGCGCCGGATCTCCTCCGGAGACCGCTTGAGCGAGCCGAGCATCCCCTTGACGTCACCGCCGGCCATGAAGTGATCGCCGGCGCCCTCGAGGACCACACAACGGACCGCCGGGTCGTTCTCGACCTCGTGGAAGGCGTCCCGAAGACCGGCGCGCATTTCTTCGGACAGGGCGTTGCGCGCCTGGGGACGGTTCATGGTCACGGTGGCGACGCCACCGGCCTTCTTGAGCTCGAAATCTGCCATCGGTTCTCCCCTTGTCTCTCTCCGGGTCGTCAACGGCTACTGGCGGACCCCGCCCAGTTCATCCACACGCGGCGGCTCCGACTCCGGGTCGCGACTCACCGCGCCCTTCATCGCGCCGGTGACTCCCAGCGGCCGGCCGATCGGATCGATCAGCACCCCCGGGTTCAGGATCGCGTTCGGGTCGAGGGCGTGCTTGGCCGCGGCGAGCGCGTCGGCGAACAGCGCCGGTCGTTGACGACGGTAGCCGGAGCGGTGATCGCGGCCGACCGCGTGATGATGGGTGACCGTGCCGCCGAGGGCGACCACCAACTGGTTCGCCTCTTCTTTGATCTCGCGCCACTGTTCGAGCGCGCCGGCGAGAGTGCCCAGGCCCTGAAAAGTGAAGTACGGCGCGGGGCCGTCGGGATAGACGTGGGTGAAGCGACAGCTCAGGTGCCCCGGCTTGCCGGTGACCTCACGAATCACCTCACCCATCCTCGCCATCACGCCCTCGTAGAGGTCGTGAAAACGGTCCCAGGTCACCGCGGTCTCGAAGGTGTCACCGATCACCCCCGTGGGCGCCAGCACTTCCCGCGCATAGGGCGCTCGCAGAAAAGCGCGACGCCACTCGCCGGCGGCGCCCGTGCGGTGAGGATCACCGGCGTGACCGTCACCGCCCTCGGGCAGTTGAACCTCGCCGCCGGCATCGGCCACCAGCTCGAGCGCCCGCGCCATCCACGGTTCCACCGGATGGTCGCCGGATTCGAAACCCAGGACCAGCAGCGCGTGGCTACCGTCGGCAGCGCCGCTCACAGCAGCCTCCCGAGCGTCGATCAGCCGGCAGTTCGACGGATAGAGGCCGGCCTGCGAGAGCGCGCGGACCGCCTCCGATCCGGCGAAGAAATCGGAGAACAACGCCGCCGCCGAGGCGCGGAACTTGGGGACGCTCTGCAGACGAACCCACGCCTGGGTGATCACTCCGAGGATCCCCTCCGAACCGATGAACAAGCGGTCGGGACTCGGACCTGCGCCCGAGCCCGGCAATCGGCGGCTCTCGAGGGTGCCGCGCGGGGTGACCACTCGCAGCGACTCCACGAAGTCGTCGATGTGAGTGAATAGGCTCGCGAAATGACCTCCCGAGCGGGTCGCGATCCAGCCCCCGAGGGTGGAGTGCTCGAAGCTCTGCGGGAAGTGCCGGAGGGTGAGACCGTGGCTCTTGAGCTCGGCCTCGAGCACCGGACCGCGGGTGCCGGCGCGGATCGACGCCGCCCGCGAAGTGGCGTCGACCTCGACCACGCCGGTGAGCGCCGCGAGGTCGAGGCTGACCGTGCCGCGGTAGTTGTCGCCGACCGCCGGCTCGACACCACCGCAGACGCTGGAGCCGCCGCCGAACGGAATCGCGGCGGCGCCGGCGCCATCGATCCACGACAGCAAGCTCGTGACGTCGTCCTCGGTCTTCGGATAGGCGACCTGGTCCGGTGGCTCCGGAAAGTCGCGGCGGAAGATCCTCACCGCGTCGGCGAACGATCGGCCGTACGAATGGAGCAGCCGCTCGTAGGGATCGGCGGTGCACAGGTGAGCGAGGCTAGGTGGTGGCTGGATCCGCGGCGAGCGCAGCGGCACCTCGTCGATCGGCGGCGGCGGCGGTCCCGAAAGCTCGTCGACTCCGAAACCCCTGGCAACCCGCTCACGCAGTCGCTGCGCCTCGTCTTCGTCGAGACCTTGACCCTCGAAGCCCCAACCCCAGAATTTGCGTCGCGGTGTGGTGTTCATGATGCGCGGCAGTCTATCGAGATCGTGGTTTCACCTCATCCCCAGCGATGTCGCATCCGAGTGGCGTCGGCCCCGCGCTCCTCCACGAGGAAGATCGGCGGCCGGCAACGGGTTGTGGTTCGGCGGCAGAGAACGTAGGGCGCTTGGATTCGAGGACTCGAAGATCGCGACCCCGGGTCGACCGACGCAAGGAGTCGGTGAATTGAAGCGACCGCTCCACCCGTGGGCGGTAGTTGCAACCGGCTGAGGCTCGACGCCACGACTGCCGATAACCTTGAGCCTCGGAACAACTCTGCCTGACCCGACTTCAGACCTGCCATGACATCGCCCACGATCGAATCGGAACCCAACCCCAAGCGACGACGACGACGTCGCTGGCTGCGCCGGCTCGGCGCGATCGTGCTCGTGGTGGTCGCGCTCCTGCTGATCGTGGTGGTCGGGCTGCGCAGCCGCGCAATCCGGAGCTGGATCGCGGATCGGGTCGCCACAGTGGTCGAGCAACGGAGCGGTCTGCGCCTCGAGCTCGAAGACTGGCGCCTGGCGCTGCGCAGCGGTCGCTTCGAGCTCGAGGGGCTCGCACTGCGCAACTCCGACGGACGCGCCGTGCTCGAAGCGCCGCGGGTGACCGGCGAGTTCTCGTGGCGCAGCCTGCTGGCGCCGACCCCGCGGCTGCACTGGCTCACCGTCGAGCGACCGAGGTTCGACATCGCCGCGTTGCCGCGGGCCGTGGAGCCCGCGGTCGAGGAGGAGCCATGGCGTTCGTCGCCGGTTCGCATCGACAAATTGCGGATCGAGCTCGGAGAGCTTGACCTGCCGCCAATGCCCGCAAGCGCCGCGGGGTGGCTCGACGCTGCCTCGGTCTCCGCGATCGAGATCGAAGGCGAGCTCGACCGAACCAAGCTCGATCTGCGCCTGCTCGACGCCAGGATTCGCGTGGCCGGCGAGCAAGCGGGCCCGCCAATCGAGCTGACGGTGAAGGCTCGGCTCGCCGGCGAGCTGGGGGCAGGTCCCGCAGCCGGTCTGCGTCTCGGCGACCTCGAGGTCGTCGGTCCCGGTCTCCTGGCTTCGGGCGACGGTCTCCTCGCGCTCACCGCCGACGGCCCGACAAGCATCGACTTCGAGCTCGCCGCCGATGCCGGCCGACTCTTCCCGAAACTCTCCCAGACCGGCACCGCAAGCGCCAAGGGCAGCGCCGACCTGCGCGCGCGGACAATCGACCTCGACCTCACCCTCGATGACTTCCCGGCGCGGATCTTCGAGCCGATGCTGGGCGCTGACACCTTCGAACGTCTCGACGGCGAGCGCACGACCCTCGACGCCACCGCTACTCTCCAGCTCGACCTCGAAGCCGAAGAGCCGGTCCAAGCGAAAGTCGATGTCGAGTGGATTCGCGGCACCGGGCGGTTGTTCAAAGCGCACCTCGAGACCGCCGGCGGCGGCCGCGACGGCGACGGCGCTCTCGACCTGCGGACCTTGCGCGGCACCCTCGTCGCCCGCGCCGACGGCGCGCCCTCCGAGTTGCTGCGACCGTGGATCGGTCGCGAGCGCTTTGCGGAGATGGGACTCGGCCAGACCCTCGTCGACCTCGACCTTCACGTGGCATCGACCTCTCTCGACCAAGGCTCGATCGCGGGCTCCGCGACCGCCACCTGGCGGCGCGGCCGCTCGACACTCGCCCGCGCCTCCGGCACCGCGCAGCTGATCCTCGAGCCCGGGGACGACGGCGCGATCGCCGGCGTCGATCTCGCCCGCGGCACCGTCAAGATCGACGCTCCCGATCTCGACGCAGCCCTGGTGCAACCGTTCGTGCCGGCGGCCGTGGGTGACCGACTCGGCCTCGAGGGAACGCGTCTCTCCCTCGCCGCCGACCTTGGGCTCGTCGGGATCGGCGCGGCGAGAGACCTCACCGGCCAGGCGCAACTCGGTTGGCGGCGCGGTGAACTGATCCTTGCCGCGGTCGAGGTCGAAGGCCGGCCGTCGAGCGATCCAGGGGTGCGGCTGGGCTACCGCATCGAGCTGATGCCGCAAGCGCCGGGCTACCGTCGCTTCACCGGCGAGGTCGCGACCGACGATCGCCTCGGCCTCGGGGAAACCGATTGGCTGGACGCCGGCTTTGAGCTCGAACTTCCCGACATCGTTGCCTTCCACCGCGACCTGCTCGACGCCTTCCCCGGACTCACTGACCAACTGCCGGCAGACCTCGTCGCCCGCGGCAACGGCTCATTCGAGGTGAAAGGACAGCTCTCGGGCCCGCTGTTGTCCCCAGAGGTACAAGCCGACGGCCGCTGGAAATCCGCAGACGGCGAATCGAATCTGGCCCTCGAGCTTGCGGGCAATACCGCGCCCGTCGACGGTCGGCTCGAGCTCGACATCGAGGGGTTTGATCTCGGTCTCCTCGCGACGGACCTGGCGGGACAGGTCTCCGGCCGGATCGAAGCCTCCGGCTCGCTCGAGGCCTATCGCGCAACGGCGCGCCTCGAGAGCGAGACCGTTCGCATCCGCGAGCTCGAACCGATCCGCGACATCACGGCCACGCTCTCGACCGACGGTCGCAAGCTCGAGGTCTCGGCGATCTCAGGGCGATGGCGAGACGGTAGCTACCTGGTATCGGGGGAGGCCGACGTGCCCTCGTTCGGCGACGCCAAGCCCGCCCTCCCCAACGCTCGGTTCGACATCGTCGCCAGCGACCCCTGGGAGGGCCTGCAGCGAGTCGCCGCCCGCTTGACCCTCGACGCTGGCGACGTAGCGATCGAAAGCACCGACTTCGAGTCGGACGCCGGCACCGGTCGCATCCTGGCGCGCGCGCCCGCGCAAAGCCTCCTTCCGATCCCCCAACTCGAGCCATGGCTCGCCTGGTTCGAGCTGCCGGAGACGATGCCATCGGATCGCGTCCGGGTGGTCGTCGAACTTCCGGAGCTCGACAGCCGGCGGCTTCTCACATTCTTCGACCGCGAGCCGATCGAGCAACGTGCCGTCGCCTCCCAGGTGCTTCTTGTCGCCGACCTCGACCTCGCAGACCTGCACGCTTCCTCGGGCGAGCTCGAGGTGGGCACGCTGGCTCTCGAGATCGAGAAACGCCGTTTCGAATCCGACCGCCCGCTGGTCGTCCGCCTCGCCGACGGCGCCTTCGAGCTGGCAACCATCGGCTTGGTCGAGCAAGGGCCGGCCGACGCCGGCGCTCTAGAGATCTCCGGTCGGGCGATGTTGGCGACCGATCTTGATCCGAGTGCACCACTCTCCAAGGCACTCGCTTCGTACGACCTGCGCGCGACCGGCCAGGCGCCAGCCGCGGTCCTGAATCCGTTCCTCGGTGGCGGCTTCGCGGACGGACCGTTGCAGGTCGAGGCGACTCTCGCCGCGAGCGGCTCGCTCAACGGCTACCGCGGCCGGATCGTGGCCCGCGGCGCCGACGCGGTGCTGTTCTACCAAGACCCCTACGAGACCCGTCTCGAGGCTCCCGAGGTGACTCTGGCGATCGATGCGTCCGGGATCCGGGTCGAGAGCGCGCGCGCCCGCCTCAACCAGGGAACGCTCGAGATCGACGGCCCGATCACCGGCGAGCAGGGGCTCGCCCTCGCCGCGACGTTCGACCAGGTTCGCTACCGGCTCGACTACGGATTGGTGGCGCTACTCTCCGGCAACCTGGATCTGCGGATATCGAATCAAGGCTCGAGCACCCTGGAAGGAGTCATCGCGATCGAGCGCGGAGTGGTGCGCGAGAACCTCGACCTCGAGCGCGAGCTGCGCGGCTTGCTGCTCGGCATCCCCGACCTCGCGGGAACCGAGGAGGGTTTCGCTGAGGAGCTCACGCTCGACGTCACGGTGTTGACCTATAGCGGGGTCAAGGTCGACAACAACGTCGCGAACCTGACCGCGGTGTGGACCCCGCTGACCGTCCGTGGCACCCTCGCCGAGCCCCAGATCGAAGGCCGCATCGAGGTCGACCCGGGCGGTCTGTTCTTCGCCTATGGCCAGGTGTTCCGGCTCGAACAGGCATCGGTCGAGATGACCGGGATCCCGGGCTCAGCGCCCAAACTCGATGGCCTGATGACCAGCTCGATCGAGGATCCCAGTCTGCTGCGCAACGCGCCCAAGGACCCGTTTGCGGTCGCTCCCGAGACCGGCGACACCAACGCCGAGCAGGCGGTCGCGGCCGGACTCGCCGACTACTACGGCGGTCGGCTTTCCGAAGCCCTGGGGCAGTCGCTGGGCGGCGTCCGGTTCGAGATCGAGCCACTTCTGCTATTCGCCGAATCGGATCCCGACGCCCGCTTCACGGTCAGCCAGGACCTCAGCGAATACCTGGCGCTGGGCGTCTCGCTCAATCTGCGCCGCGCAGATAGCCGCACCTACCTCCTCGACCTCCACGATCTCGGCTTCGCCCCCGGGGTCACCGCCCAGGCCTTCACCAACGAGGAGGGCAACGAAGGGGTGACGCTCCAGCACGGACTCGACCTGGGCAAGGGATCGACAAGGAACGGAGTGTCGTCTCCCATCGCTCGGCTGCGCATCCCCAAGATCCCTCATATCGACGCTCGGCGGTTGCGCCGCACCCTCGATTACAGCGAGGGCGAGCTGCTGCCGGAGGGCGGGCTGTTCGACCTCGAGGTCGAGACCACCGACTACCTGCGCCGCAACGGTTATCCCGCCGCCCGGGTGACCTTTACCGCGACCGCGCAGGCGCCGAAGCCATCGCGGTCGAAGCCGGCAGAGTCGGGCAAGGCGAAGGCATCGACCCGGCCGCCGGTC
>JAQBHE010000581.1:0-4130 GCA_032128015.1 Holophagae bacterium | reverse complement strand
GTTCGGCGACCACCGCCAGCGGACCGGCTTCGTAATTCCAAGGGGCAAAACGCTGCGAGAACGTGGCGTAGGCCCGTTCGACATCGGCCGACGTGGCGCTGTCGTCGAGCCCGAGGAGGTCGAAGGCGTCGAGGCGGCGATGGGCCAGGAACAGCCTCATGACTTCGTCCTGGGTGGTGTCGGAACCGGGCACGAATCGGATCTGTGGAATCGGCTGGGTGATGACTCCCGGTTGCTCGATGCGCTCGAGCTCGTCGGCGGTCACCAGCAGGCCGACCATCCCGAGCGCGTACACCGAGCGCGCGACTTCCTCGATCGGATGCTCGGCACGCGCCGCAATCTCGCTCAGCGAGTGCTGCGATGAGCCGAGGACTTGGCAGATCTTCGACGAACAGCCGTCGAGCCGTAGCTCGTCGACAGCCACCGCTGGCGCCGGATGGAGCGCGAGCTCGCGCCCGATCAAGGTCATCACGACGCCGTCGACCTGGTCCTGGGGAGCGAATCGGGTCAGTCCGGTGACGATCAGCTGGTGGACCTTCACCTTGAGCGGCGCTGGCACTGTCATCGGCTCGTTCAGGAGCGCGAACTCGCCGTCGCTCCAGGTGAAGCCGTCGAGCAGCTGCTTGCCCAGGCACTGCTGGAGGTAGCGGAAGACCTCGTCGAGGGTCAGCAGCTTGCGCTCGACCAAGATCTCCCCGAGAGGAACCCCGCGGGTGATCGTGGCACTGAGCGAAGTCGCGTACTCGGTCTCGTTGAGCCGGCCGGCGCGCAGCAGGAAAGAGCCGAACCGCTCGTGAGCCAGGTTCGACTCGCACGCCACTGGCGTGCCCGCCTCGATCGCAATGCGCTTGAACAAGCGCCGCCGGCGAATCTCAAGGACGCAAGTTCGCCGGGTCTCGGCAAGCGCCCGCAACAGCACCGCGAACTGGACTTGCTCGAGATCGCCACGCGAGCGGGCCGAGATCTCGGCGAGGTCTTCTGGGGTGTGGAACATCTAGGCCCGGATTATTCATGAAGGATCGTAGCGAGGGCGCGCAGTCGCCCAGGTGGTGGGCACCCGCAGGCCTCGAGTGCTCCGAGTCGTACTCGCAGTACGTCGCAGGAGCCGAGGGCCGAGGAAGCGCGCCAGGTGGGATGAATGCGCGGCCGCAGTAGGTCGTTCATGAATAGTCCGGGCTAAGCCGTCACCTGTCCTCGGCGCCGTGGAGAGGCTCCCGGCCTGATCAGAGTCTATTTCACCGCCTCCGGGCCCCAGATCTCGCGAATCGGGTGCTATCGTTGCGCTTCCCCATGCAGCGCTTCGGAAAGTACGAGGTCGTCGGCAAGATCGGCGAAGGCGGCTTCGGCTCGGTCTACGAAGGCTTCGACCCGCGGATCCGGAGGCGGGTCGCGATCAAGACCTGCGCCAGCGAAGACGCCGCGGCGCGCCGTCGTTTTCTACGCGAGGCCGAGATTTCCGGAAACCTCCACCACCGCAACATCACCATCCTCTATGACCTCGGGGACGAGGGCGGCGTGCCCTACATGGTCCAGGAGCTGCTCACCGGCGAAGACCTGGCAGCCAAGATCGCGCGCCGCCAGCCGCTTTCGTTCGCGGTCAAGCTGCTTTACTTGGTGCAGATCGCGCGCGGACTCGAGTACGCCCATTCCCAGGGCATCGTTCACCGGGACGTCACCCCGGCCAACATCCGCGTCCTCGACGACGGCCTGGTCAAGGTCATGGACTTCGGGATCGCCGATCACGAGGGCGCCGAGGCCAGCCAGCCAGGCCAGACCATCGGCACTGCGGGCTACTTGTCCCCAGAGAGGATCCGCAGCGAGGAGGTTGACCAGCGCACCGACATCTACGGCTTTGGAGTGCTCGCCTACGAGCTGTTGACCTTGCAGCGGGCCTTCCCCGGCGACGATGTCGCGGCCGTGTTGCGATCGATCCTCGGCCAGTCGCCCCCGCCCATCCGCAGTTTGTGGCCGGAGTGCCCGGTTTCGCTCGCCGAGATCGTCATGCGCTGCCTGGCCAAGCGTCCCGTTGATCGCTACGCGAGCTTCACCGAGGTCGCACGCGCTCTCGAGGGCTTGAAAGACCGGCCGTCAACGGTTCGCGAATCCACCGCCGAGACCATAATCCCGACGAGCTCGAGGCCGGCGGTCGGCGGGCCACCGGCTGCCGATCCGATGTTGGCCTTTGGCCTACCCTCGTCGCCGACGCCCGCGGCGAAGATCGCCGACACCGCGGCGAGGATCGCCGACGCGGCGAGGATCGGCGGTCACGCCCGTTCCGCACGAGCCAGCCGGGCTCCCTGGTTGGTATTGATCGGGGCCGGGGCACTGGTCGCCGGGGTGTGGCTGCTCGCTTCGCTCGGGGTGCCGTTGCCTTTCCTAGGCGCGGGCGCCGGTGAAACAGCGACCGATTCGCCGGCGACCGCAGTCGCCGCGCTCCCTGACCCTCAGCCGGCACCGCCTGCCTCGGCCGAGACTGCACCGATCGCCGCCCAGTCAGGACCGACCGGCCCTGCAACCGTGCCGCAGGCGACGCCCGCTGCGCCCAAAGACGCCACGGTTCCGGCGTACGCAACTTTGGTGATCGAGCGCGGCTGGAATCCCGCCATCCAGGTCTCGGTCAGCAACCGACCCGCCGAGACCCTGGAGGTCGACCGCAGCTACCGCCTGCAACCCGGAGCCGACCACTTGCTCGAGTTCACCCTCTTCGCAGCCGGTTACCAGGCGACCATTCAAGACCAGGTTCGTCTACGCCCTGGAGAGCAGCGGCGAATCAGACCGCCGATCCCGCGCCCCGCCGGGTTGGTGGTGCGAGTCGTGCTGCGCGCGCCCCAGGTGTTCGTGCGCGTTGACGGCCGCAGTCTCGGCTTCACCCCGGTCGAGCCGTTGTTGCTGGCGCCCGGCCGCCATCGCGTAGAAGTGTTTCGCGACGCATCAGAGACCTCGGCGATCCACAGTGCCGAGGTGGAGCTGCACACGGAGCTCACCGCTGTCGTAACCTTCGATCCGGACCGGCCCGAAGAGCCAGCGATCGTCGCCGAGCGACCGCTTCCGCGATCATGAGAACCACGCCCCAAGCGACTGCGGTCTGCGCATCAGCGCGAGCGCTCGCGGTGGCCGTCGCCTCGACTCTGGTCACCTCGTTCGCGGGGTTGGCGCAAACCCCGCCCGACCTTCGCGTGCTCGAGCAACGCGCCGCTAAGTACTACGCCGAGGATCGTCTCGAACAAGCGAGCGCGACCTATCTCGAGATCGCCGAACTGCAGACCGATGGCAAGGCGCGAGCCCGCGCCCTGGTGCTCGCGGCATGGCTCGAGCAGCTCGCCGGTCGCCCCGACCGACGGCCAGCGCTCCTCGACCAAGCCCTGCGCGCCGACCCCCAGCACGCCCTCGACGCGGCCCAGTTCAACCCCGAGTTCGTCGCCGCCTTCGACCAGGCGCGGCGCAACCGCGACGATCTGCGCGAGAGCGCGCGCACGATCGCACTCGCCAAGGCGCTCGATCATCTGCGCGCCGGCAACGAAGCGGCGGCGCGGCCGTTCCTCGAGAGCGTGGTCGCCGAGAATCCTCTCGACCCCGAAGCGAATCTGTACCTGGCGCGAATCGGTTCCGCGGACTCGGTGTCATCGGCACTGGCACGGCTCGAGCGCCTGACCGCCGATTGGAACGGCGATGGGAACGAGGATGAGAATGGGAATGAGAATGGGGATGATGTCGCGCCGGCGTCGCCACCGCTCCGGGCCGCGATCTACCGTCAAATCGCCGTCCTGGCGCTGCGCGAAGCGAAACCCCAACAGGCGACCGCCGCCGCCCGTCGCGCGGTCGAGCTCGACCCGGAGAGCCCGGAGGGGTGGAACACCCTGGGTGCGTCGCTCGAAACGCTGGGCGACCATTCGGCGGCGGTCGATGCCTATCGGCGGGCGCGAGCGATCGACCCGAACGACTCCCTGCCGCTACGCAACTTGGTGGTTGCGCTCGCCACTGCCGACCGCCACGGCGAGATTCTCGAGCTTCGCGGCAGCCTGGCGACGCTCTTGGCGGACGATCCCGAGGTCGCGTTCTATCTCGGACTCGCGCACCACGAGCTCGGCGATCCGGGTCGCGCCGCGGTCGAGCTCGAACGCGCCCTCGCT
>JAQBHE010000580.1:0-9922 GCA_032128015.1 Holophagae bacterium | reverse complement strand
CGGCCCGAGGTCGTTCTGGTCGGCGAGCTGCCGGCGGATCCCCGGAACGTGGCCGGCGCCGACCACCGCCAGCGTGCGCTCGCCGGGCGCCTCGCGGATCCGCTGGGCAAGGTAGGTGTCGCGCTCGTCGATCAGAGTGGTCTTGACCTCGGGGAACGATTTCGCCATCGACTCGAGGAGGTCGTCGAGCTGATCCCCCTGCTTGAGCTTCTCGACGTCTTCGGCGCTCAGATCGCCGCTGACGAACAGGCTGGCGACCAGCTGCGGCAAGAGCTTGAGGCGTCGCCAGAAGCCGAGGCGGCGCCAGGTCCTGCGCAGGGTGATCTGGATGTCGCGGTCAACGAGCACCAGCGGCAGCCCGGCTTCGTTGGCCAGGCGAATCGCTTCCATCATCTCCGCGCCGGGCTCGACCCCGAGCTCGCGCGCGATACGCTTTTGAAACGACGCCATGACCAACGAGCTCAGCAGCAGCGGTGCTTGGCCGGAGCGCAGGACCTGGAAGATGTCGAGCCGCCGCCAGGCATCGCGGTCGGTCAGGTTGCGGAGTCGGGCCGCGCACAGCTCGACGCACACCGCGTCCGGATCGACGGTCGCGAAGGCAACGGCAACGTCCTCGACGCTGCGCTGGGAGACGTGGGCGGTGCCCACCAAGTAGACCAACCTCCCATCGGGCCGCACCAGCCGGTGGACCGACTCGGGGAGGTTCGGCGCTGCCGCCAGATCGGTCGTCGGGGCGGTCATCGCGCCGGCGCTTCGGCGCGGCCGAGTGCGGCGCCAAGGGCGGTCGCGAGCGCCACCACGTCGCGGTCGAGGTCGCGGGGAGTCGCGCCACCGAGGAATTCGTAGGTGGCGCGGTCGATCGCCAGCGAGCGATTCTGCCCGAGCCATTGCCGCAGCAGCGACCGCAGGCCGTCGGGGGTCGACCCCGTCGGCTGGTCGTCGACTGCCAGGCCATCGAGCTCGACCAAGAACGGTCGCCTTCGTCCGCGAAAGAACAGCATCAGACTGGTGCGCTGGTCCTCATGTCCGATCTCGCAGAACACCGAGGCGAGCTTGAGATCGTCGATCGCAATCGACTCGTTGTCGCGATGTTGGAGTTCGAGCACTCCCTCACGGTGGCGCAGCTCGTGCGCGGGCACCGGCGAGAACGCCAAGGTGCTGCCGGCGATCTTGGTATCGAGGACCTTGACCCGCATCGCGCGCTCCAAGCGATCAATGGTAGCTCAAGACCGATCCCGTGGGTGGTCTGGGTGGGTCGCGGACACCACGACGGGTATGCTCGCGTGCCGACTTCGCGGCTCCGCTTCACGGCTGCGCTCCCCCTCGATCCGCCATGGACATTTGCTCAGACATCCTCGAGACCCTCGGCGACACTCCGCTGGTGCGCCTCGGCCGCTACTTCCCCGAGGGATTCCTGGTCGCCAAGGTCGAGAGCTTCAATCCCGGCTCGAGCGTCAAAGACCGGATCGGCAAAGCGATGCTCGACGATGCCGAAGCCCAGGGATTGCTCGAACCGGGCGGACTGATCGTCGAGCCGACCTCCGGGAACACCGGGCTCGGCCTGGCGCTGGTGGCGGCGCTGCGCGGCTATCGTCTGATCTGCACCGCCTCCGACAAGATCCCGAAGGAGAAGGTGGCGCTGCTCGAGGCGTTCGGCGCCGAGGTCATCACCTGCCCGACGAACGTGCCGGCCGACGATCCTCGCTCCTACTACAAGGTCGCCGAGCGCATCCGCGACGAGCGCGGCGCCTACTTGCCCTACCAGTATTACAACCAGGCCAATCCGCTCGCCCACTACCGAACCACCGGGCCCGAGATCTGGCGCCAGACCGATGGCCGAGTCACCCATTGGGTCGCCGGGATGGGCACCGGCGGCACCATCAGCGGGGTCGCCCGCTACCTCAAGGAACAGAACCCCCAAGTGCGAGTGATTGGCGTCGACCCGGTGGGCAGCGTCTACGCCTATTACTTCGAGCACCGCAAGCTGCCACCCGAAGAGCAGGTCCACCAATACCTGATCGACGGCATTGGCGAGGACTTCCTGCCGACCACCATGTGGTGGGACTACATTGACGAGGTGGTCACGGTCGACGACCGCAGCGCCTACCTGGCGGTGCGAGAGATCGCGAGCAGCGAGGGCATCTTCTGCGGTTCGTCGGGAGGTGCCGCGGGGGTCGGTGCGCGGCGGGTGGCCGAGGGTCTCGACCGGGATTCTGAGCCGCTAGTGGTCACTCTGTTCCCCGACTCCGGAGAGCGCTCGCTGTCGAAGTTCGATCGTGGCTTCTTGGAGCGCAACGGCCTGGTCTGAGCGGGCCTGTTAGCTCAGCTCGTAGCCGGAGACTCGGGCTCGGCGGTCGCCAGCAGCGGCATGCCCTGCCGCCGAGCCTCGGCGCTGACCTCGGCCACCTTGGTCTCGGCGATCTCGCGCGGAAACACCCCGGCGACGCAGTAGCCCCGTTGGTGGACCTCGAGCATCAGGCGGATCGCCTCGGCGGCCGGCTTCTGGAAGAAGCGCACCAGGATCGCGACCACGAACTCCATGGTGGTGAAGTCGTCGTTGTGAAGCAGCACCCGGAACGGGCGTGGGGTGTGCGTCGCGACCCGCTCGCGGGTTGCGGTGAGGGTGTCTTCACGAGCGCGTCGGGCCATCACCGAAACGATAGCAAGCGGAGGCCACTGTGGGCTCGTCCGATTGTCCGGAGGTCGTCGGGGTGCCATAGTCTGGGGCGGCCCACGGCGGCGCGTCACGACCTCCGGTGCGCGAAGTAGGCCCCCCGGTCGTGGTGCCGCTCGCGACCGACCCGCCGCCGACGCCATGGCTATGACTCCCGAGGTTGTTTCCCCCAGCCGCTTGCCGTCCCCCCGCCGTCGCCGGCCGGTGGTCGGTGAGCGCCTGCGACTGCTCTTGCTCCTGGTCTTTGCCTTGTTCTCGCTGCTGTTCGCCAATTCGCTCTATTTGTTGGGAGTGCGGGTCCTCGAGGCGGCGACCGGTGCCAGCTACCAGAACTGGTTCTACCTGGCGATGTTCCTGGTCCACCTGTTGCTGGGTTTGCTGTTCGTGGTGCCGGTGCTGTGGTTCGGGATCGCCCACATGCGCAACGCCTACGACCGCCCGAACCGGCGAGCGGTCAAGGTCGGCTACGCGTTGTTCGCGACCGCTCTGGTGCTGCTGGCGAGCGGCGTGGTGCTGACCCGTGTGGAGGGCATCCTCGAGGTTCGCGACCCGGCGGTGAGGGCGGTCTCGTGGTGGCTCCACGTGCTGACGCCGGTCGCCGCGGCCTGGCTGTTCGTGATCCACCGCCTGGCGGGCAAGCGCATCCATTGGCGGGTCGGCGCGCGCTGGGCGATCGCGGCGGCGGTGATGGTCGGGGTCATGCTGGTGCTCCAGGCCCAAGATCCGCGGCGCTGGAACCAGGCCGGTCCCGAGGAGGGTGAGCGCTACTTCTTCCCGTCGCTGGCGCGCACCGCGACCGGCAACTTCATCCCCGCTCGGGTGCTCCAGAACGACGCTTACTGCCAGGAGTGCCACCCGGATATCCACCACGACTGGTCGTACAGCGTCCATCGCTTCAGCTCGTTCAACAACCCGCCCTACGCCTTCTCGGTCGAGGAGACGCGGCGAGTCGGGCTGGAGCGCGACGGCGACGTCCAGGCCTCGCGCTTCTGCGCCGGCTGTCACGACCCGGTGGTGTTCTTCAGCGGCAAGTTCGACGATCCGGCATTCGACAAGGACCGCGACCCCAGCGCTCTGGCCGGGATCACCTGCACGGTGTGCCACGCCATCACCCACATCAACTCGGTGCGCGGCAATTCGGACTACACCATCGACGAGCCGCTCCATTACCCGTTCGCCTTCAGCACCGACAAGACACTGGCCTGGATCAACCGCCAGTTGGTCAAGGCCAAGCCCGAGTTGCACAAGCAAACGTTCCTCAAGCCGCTTCATGCGACTTCGGAGTTCTGCAGCACCTGCCACAAGGTCCACCTGCCGCAGGAGCTCAACCACTACAAGTACCTGCGCGGGCAGAACCACTACGACTCGTTCCTGCTGAGCGGAGTCTCGGGCCACGGTGTCGGCAGCTTCTACTACCCCAAGAAGGCCAAGGACAACTGTGCCGAGTGCCACATGCCGTTGGTGGCGTCGGACGACTTCGGGGCCCGTCGTTACCCCGGCTCGAGCGAGCTTTCGGTGCACCGTCACCGGTTCCCGTCGGCGAACACCGGCATCGCTCACCTGCTCGGTTTTCCGCCCGAGGTGATCGAGGATCACCGGCGGTTCAACGAGGGAGTGATGCGGATCGACCTGTTCGGGATCAAAGAAGGGGGGACGATCGACGGCGCGCTGATCGCGCCGCTGCGACCCGCAGTTCCCCAACTGGTTGCCGGTCGCAGCTACCTCATCGAGACGGTCGTTCGCACCGTCGGTATGGGTCACCACTTCACCCAGGGCACCGCCGATTCGAACGAAGTGTGGGTCGAGCTGACGGTGTCGAGCGGCGGTCGAGTGATCGGCAAGAGTGGCGGTCTCGGCGCTGGCGGCGAGGTCGATCCGTGGTCGCACTTCGTCAACGTCTACATGCTCGATCGCGAGGGTCGGCGGATCGATCGGCGCAACGCCCAGGACATCTTCGTGCCGCTTTACGACCACCAGATTCCCCCCGGCGCCGCCGACGTCGTCCACTACCGGCTCGACCTGCCCGAGCTGCTCCCAGGACCGGTGACCGTCGAAGCGCGGCTGCGCTACCGCAAGTTCGACACCACCTATTTGCGCCACGTCTACGGTGCCGACTTCGAGAACGACCTGCCCATCCTCGACCTCGCCGACGATCGGCTGACCTTCCCGGTCAGTACCGCCGAGGCCCCGGGCGATGGCGCTTCGAATCCGTCGCAGGTGGCCGAGTGGGAACGCTGGAACGACTACGGGATCGCGCTCTTGCGCAAGGGTGGCAAGAGCAAGGGCGAGCTGCGCCAGGCGGAGGACGCTTTCCGGCGGGTCGAGGACCTCGGGCGTCCGGACGGACCGCTCAACCTCGCCCGGGTCTACGTCGAACAGGGAACGGTGCAGGATCTCGCGGTCTCGGCACTCGAGCGCGCCGCGCGCTTCGACCCGCCGGCGCCGCCGTGGCTGGTGGCCTGGCTGACCGGCCGGGTCAACAAGGAGAATGGCTATCTCGACGAGGCGATTGTCGACTTCGAGTCGATCCTCGAAGCGCGGAGTGCGGAGATGCTGGAGCGCGGGTTCGATTTCAGTCTCGACTACCGGTTGCTCGACGACCTCGGACAGGTGCTGTTCGAGCGCGCGAAGCAAGAGCGCGGCGAGGAGCGGCGAGCCGACCGTGAGCGCCTGCTGAAGTTCGCGGCCGAGCGCTTCGAGCAAGCGCTCGCGCTCGATCCCGAGAACGTCACCGCCCACTACAACCTCGATCTGGTCTATCGTCAACTCGGCCAAGACGAGCGCGCGCGCGAGCACCGCGAGGCCTACTTGCGCTACAAGCCCGACGACAACGCCCGCGATCGCGCGATCGCGATTGCTCGCAGCCGCGATCCGGCGGCCAGCCACGCCGCCGACGCCATCGTCATCTACGACCTCCAGCGTCCCGGCGCTTTCGGACTCGCCCCCGAAAGCGGCGGCCGTGCGCCCGGCAGCTAAGCCAGTCGCTGGACTTTCGGAGCCACCATGTTCGAGCCTGAGCGACCATCCGCGGCAGCGCCGGACCCTGAAGCCGCCGCGGCCAAGAGGCGGGACGCCGGCTCCTTGGAAGAGGATGAGGACGAGGTCCAAGACGACGCTATCGTCGGGGTTGCGCTCCGTTGGTCGGCGTTGGCGATCGCTGTACTGGTGGTGCTGGCGGTGATCGGGGTGCTGCTGGTGCGAGATCGCGGGCCGCGAGAGGCAGGCCCTGATCTTGCGGTCGAAGCGCCCCGGGAAGTGGTCGCCGGCGAGGCGAGCGTGCCGCCGCAGGTGACCTTTCGCGACGTTACCCAAGAGGCGGGGATCGCCTTCGTCCACCACAACGGCGCCACCGGCGACCGCTACCTTCCCGAGACCATGGGCGCGGGCGCGGCGTTCTTCGACTACGACCAAGACGGTGATCCGGATCTGCTGCTGGTGAACTCGGACACCTGGAAGCTTGGGGCCGAAGAACCGCCAGTGACCCGGTTGTACGAGAACGATGGCCGGGGCCGCTTCCGTGATGTCACGGTCGAGACCGGGGTCGGGGTGCGCGGCTACGGCACGGCGGTGGCGGTCGGCGATTACGACAACGATGGCTGGGTCGACGTCTTCCTCGCGGCGGTCGGGCCCAATCGTCTCCTGCACAACGTCGCCGGGTCCGCTGGTCGGCGTCGCTTTCGCGACGTCACGGCCGAGGCCGGGGTTGCCGGCGATGCTGCCGAATGGACCACCAGCTCGGCGTTCTTCGACTACGACAACGACGGCGACCTCGACCTGTTCGCCGGCAACTACGTGCGCTGGTCGCAGGAGATCGATCGCGAAGTCGCGTACACCTTGACCGGCATCGGTCGCGCCTACGGACCGCCGCTCAATTACCAAGGGACGTTTCCCTACTTGTACCGCAACGACGGCGGCCGTTTCGTCGACGTCTCGGCGGCCGCCGGGATGAAGGTGAAGAACCCGGCGACTGGCGGTCCGGTGGCGAAGGCCCTGGGAGTGCTGCCGATCGACGCCGACCTCGACGGCGATCTCGATCTGCTGGTCGCCAACGACACGGTGCGCAACTTTTTCTTTCGTAACCTCGGCGACGGCTTCGAGGAAGTGGGCGAGCTCTACGGTCTTGCCTACGGTCGCGACGGCGCGGCGACCGGGGCAATGGGCGTCGACGCCGGCGACTACCGCAATGACGGCTCGCTCGGCTTCGCGATCGGCAACTTCGCCAACGAGATGACCTCGCTCTACGTCAGCCAGGGCGACGCCTCGCTGTTTGCCGACGAGGCGATCGGCGAGGGCATCGGAGCGCCGAGCCGCCGCTTCCTGAAGTTCGGCGTCCAGTTCTTCGACTACGACCTCGACAGCCGGCTCGACCTGGTGCAGGTCAACGGCCACCTCGAGTCTGAGATCAACCAGGTCGACCCCAGCCAGCAGTATCGCCAGCCGCCGCAGCTGTTCTGGAACGCCGGACCAGCGGTCGGCCGCACCTTCGTCGAAGTCGATCCCGCGACCACCGGCGATCTTGCGCGACCGCTGATCGGGCGTGGCAGCGCGATCGCCGACATCGATGGCGACGGCGATCTCGACCTGGTGCTGACCCAGACCGGCGACCGGCCGGTGGTGCTGCGCAACGAGCTCGCGCCCCGCCGCCACTGGTTGCGGGTACGCCTGATCGGCAACGGTCGCACCAGCAACCGCGACGCCATCGGCGCCCGGGTACAAGTCGAGTCCGCGGGCGTGCGCCAGCACCGGCAGGTGATGCCCAGCCGCAGCTACCAGAGCCAGTCCGAGCTGGTCCTGACCTTCGGGCTCGGTGGGCGCGCCGATGCCGACCGGGTGCAAGTGACTTGGCCGGACGGCGAGATCGAGGTCCGCGAGAATGTGCCAGGGGATCAGACGTTGACGCTAGAGCAGATCGCGGCAGCACAGACCGCGCCCGGCCAGTGAAGAACGAAGTCAAAGACGAAGCCAAGGCCGAAGTCCCGGCCCAAGTCACGGCCCAAGTCCCGGCCCAAGTCACCGCGGAGCTCGAGCCGCTCTCCGAAACGAGCGTCCGCGCGCTCGAGTCGAGCGCGCGGCGCGCTCTCGAAGAGCAGGTGCCGGCGGACGAGGTCGAGCCGGCATTCCGTGAGCCCGCTGCTCTCGATCGGCTGGCCGAGCGCCTCGGCGGCGACTCGCTGCTCGGCGATCCGCCGCGGTTGCACGCGCTGGCGGTGGTGCTGGGGGTACAGCTCGCCCGCGAGCTCGCTCTCGAATGGGTCGAGGAGCGCGGCAAGGGCGAGCTCGGGCTGCGCCGGCCGGGATCGACGGTGGTTTTCTATCCCCGGCGGATGGTCCACAGCCAGAGCGTCGCCGCGCGCGCCGAGGGCCGCGCTGCGCCACGCCTCGGGTGGTTGGTCAAGAGCACGCGCGAGTACCTGAAGGCGCTCCTGCGCTTTTCTCCCACCACGCACCGGCAGGCGGAAACCTAGGAGCCGACCCGAGTCTTCGAAACGGGCGGCTCGGAGTCGCGATCCGACGCCGTGCCGCGGATCGCTCCCGGTGTCGCTGTGTCATGATTCGGAACAGCTTCGCGAGGCGCCATGGAGACGCACGAACGCCGTCAACACCAGCGCGCCGGGTTTCCCGGAATTCGCCTGCGGCTGCCCCACGGCCCGGGGTTCGACGACGAGCTGCTCTCGGACCTGTCGGCGGGCGGCGTCTTCCTGCTTACCCGCCATACCCTGCCGGTTGGCAGCGAGCTCGACATCGAATTGATCGACGCCGGCGGCGAAGCGTTGCGGTTTTGCGGACGGGTGACCCGCATCCAGTTCGGTGCGCCCGACGCGGGGGGGGATCGCAACCACGGTATGGCGATCGAGTTCGTCGACCCGCCGCCGGCCCTGGCCGCGGCGGTCGAGCGGATGGTCGGCCGGCCCCTTGCTAACGGCGAGCCGTCGCCGGACTCGCTGACGCCGAAGACCGCGCCGGGCGACCCGAACATCGACGGGCGTGCTGACGAGCTCGAGCGGGAGCGACGAGCCGAGTCGATGCGCTGGCGGGTCGAGAAGGAAGAGCTCGAGGGACGGGTGCGGGCGTTGTCGAGCGAGCTGAGGTCCTCGCGCGAGGAGCTGGCGCGCGCGCGCGCCGGGCAGATCGAGCGGACGGTCGGCGCTGCCGCCGAGAGCACCGAGCCTCCGAAGATCGACGCGCCGAGAATCGACGTGCCGAGAATCGACGCGCCGAGAATCGGCGTCGCGGTCGGGTTTCCGTGGCCGACCGAACCGGAGTCGTCTGGCGAAGTCGAGGGTGCGCGGGTCATCAGCGTGCCGTCCGCCCCCTCGTCACCCTCGCCGCCCTCGGTACCGGCGGGGAGCGGACGTGCACCAGCGGCACCGTCTCCTGAGAGAGCGACGAAGCTCAGCACGCTCGGGCCCGAAACCGTGGCTTCGTTCGGAGAATTCGTCCGTCTCCTCGAGGAGGGAGCCGGGTTGGCGACCACCGAGCGATTCGAGCGCCTCGAGCCGGTGAGCCGTGGTGACATCCAGGTGAGCGACTGGCTGCGTGAAGCCGGCGACCTCGTGGCGATCCGGGCGCTAGCGCGGGGCCGGATGACCGAGGTGGAGCTCCGGCGAGTGCTCCACTTGTTCTTCCAGCGGGACCTGGTTCGGATTACTGCGTGACCGGGGTCGCTCCCGGAGGGCGAGGCTTGAACGCCGCGGAACCCCCGGCCGCGCTCCGCCTCGCGGCGTTGATGGCGGCTGGGTTCGTCGACACTCTCGGCGCCTTTCTGGTCCTGGCACTGCTGCCGTTCTACGCCGAGGATTTCGGCGCCTCGCCGGCCGCGGTGGGGGCGTTGGTTGCGGCCTTCGCGCTCGCGCAGACCGTGACGGCGCCGGCCTGGGGCCGGCTGTCCGACCGCGTCGGCCGTCGGCCGGTGATTCTCGCGGGCCTTGGCCTATCGATCGTTGCGTACCTCGCGTTCGCCTTCGCGGGCTCGATGACCGCGCTGCTCATGAGCCGGCTCTTGCAGGGAATCGCTGGCGGCACGGTCTCGGTGGTTTTCGCCTATGTCTCGGAGGCGGTGGCCGCCGACCGCCGAGCCGAGGGCATCGGCTGGGTCACCGCCGCGACCAGTGCAGCGGCGATGATCGGGCCGGCGGTGGGGTCGCTGGCGGGTCGTTGGGGTCCGCAGTACCCGGGGCTGGGCGCCGCGGCGTTGGCGACCGTCGGGGTGGCGGTCGCGTGGCGGCTGTTGCCGGAACCGCAAGCGAG
>JAQBHE010000579.1:0-3310 GCA_032128015.1 Holophagae bacterium | reverse complement strand
CTCTTTCCGGTACCGGCGGTCGTGCTCCGCCTGGCGCTCGGGGAAATGGCCGACGAGACCCTGCTCTCGAGCACCCGCGCGATACCCGGCGTGCTCGAGGCCAATGGATTTGTGTTCCGCTATCCCGAGCTCGAGTCGGCGCTACGGGCAGTGCTTGGCTCCCGGTCACCACCCCCCGCTTGATTCACGCGCTGGGGCGTGTCTTCGTAACCGTTTGCACCGAAGCGGTCGACCATGTTCGCTCGATCGTCGGCCGCCCAAGCTCGGCGCGCCCGAAGCCGGGCGCTACCTCGGAGGGACCAGCCTTTCGGCGCGTCTACCGCGGCGGTAGCCAGCCGCGCGGCGGCACGAAGTAGACCGTGATTCTGCCGCTTCGGGCGCGCTCCGCGGAGCCGTTCTCGAACTGCCCGGCGACCACCGTCAACCGATCGGTCTTGACGATCCACGGCGGCCCGGTGAAGCGCGCCCGACCGACCTGGCAGTCGGCGTCCGGCGGACACTCGGAGAGCGAGCGGGCTTCGCCGGCCTGGTAGCGGAAGCCGATGTAGCGAGCACCGGCCGGCAGCACGACGCCGACCACCGGACAAGCGCCGGCCGCCGAAACCGCGGACTCGAGAGCCGCCGCGATCTCGGCTCGCCGCTCGGGCGCAAGCAGGCGCAGCACATCGTTGCCGTCGGCGGCTTGCAAGGCCCCCGCGAACCCGGTGGTCGAGACATCCAGGCCCGCCGAAATCTGTCGAGCCGCCCCCTCGATGACTCCCTTCGCGTTGGGATCACAGCTCGCGCTCGAGCCCGCCGTCGCATCGGTCGACGCCGCCACCGACCATTCTCCGGGACGACACTCCGGGCAGGCTCCAGCTGGCAGCAGGTTCAGGTTGGGCAACAGACGCAGCTCGCGCTTCGGCTCGGGCGCCGGTTGGGACGCCGTCGCCTTGGGCGACGCTGGCGGCTCGACGGGCGTCGTCGCGACCTTCGGGGGGTCAGAGTCCGGCGCCCGCTGTGGCCTCGGCAGCGGAGTCGCTGACGCCGGGGCAGCAGGCACCGGCCTTGGCGCCACGTCGGTCTTGGCAGGCTCGGCCGTTGATGGCTCGGTCTTGGTCAGGGTCGGCTCGGCAGGCGCAGGCTTCGCGGTCTTCGCCACCACCGGCGCTGGCTCGGCTTGCTTGGGGGACTCTGTCGGCCCCGTCGACCCCGTCGACCCCGTCGACTCTGTCGACTCTGTCGACGCTGACTCCGGTTCGGTCGACTCAGTGGGAACGACCCGGGCAATCCGGCCGCGACGGCTCAGACGCTCGAGCCGCTTCTCCTCCGCCGATCCTTGCTTCTGCTCGCGCTCCGCAGCGCGCCTCGCCTCCTTGGGCGTCGCACGTCCCGCCGCCACCGCCGCGCTGACGTCGGTGCCGGGCTGCAGGTAAACCGCTTCCAACGCCGCCCAGTAGCTACCGGTGCGTTGGCGCGAGGCGAACGCCACCACCGGCTCACGGCCGGGCTGGAGCTTGACGTAGGCGGTGACCAACATGAATCCCTCGCGCTGGAGCTCGATCTGCCACTCACCGGCGGCGAGTCCGAGCCACTCGGCTCGGCCCTGGTCGTCGGTCAGCACACCGCGGATGCCGAACGCGGCGTCGCCCAGGCGAAGGGTCACCGCAACTCCCGGCACAGGCGCGCCGGTCTCGTCGGTAGCGACCACCACCACTCCGAGGTCTCCCTTCCATGCGTCGGGCACCGAGGTGCTCGCGGTCGACCCGTCAGGCGGCGGCTGACCGAAGACGGCGGCGGTCACCGAAAAGGCGAAGCCCGCGACCAGGAGCCGGAACCAGCGCCCTCCACGCCAACTCGTCGATCGCACGCGACCCTCCAACATCCGGTCTCGGTTGCGCAAAGGCGCTATCCCTCACCTGGAGTGATGTTCTTCTCCGGTGGCTTGGTCGCGACCGGCGCCGACCGCCGTTTGCCGAACAGACCAACCATCGCGGTCAACACGCCGAGCACCAGCTCGTCGATGAACGGCACGATGTCGGGGAAGAACAGATCGGCGACGAACAGCACAGCCAGGACCACGAACAACTGTGGGAAGCGCATCCGGGCAAGCATCGAGAATGGGAAGGCAAGGCCCTGCCCCGGGTCGTGGTCGGCGTCGTGCTGGGTTGCCACAAGGGGAGTTTATCCGGGCACGGCGCGGAGGAAGCTCTCGGGGGCGCCCAACAGGAAGACTCGCATCCCCGGAATCAGTCCGAGCTTTGCGCCGAGCGGGCGCTTGGAGTAGCCGGCCATCGGGTCGCCATAGGGTCACGGAGGGTGGCACGGAGCGAAGGCGCGAGGCGAAGCGAGCCGGCTCAAACCAGCTCGCCGATGTACTTGTCCTTGGCGAGCCGCCAGAACACCACCAGGAAGGCGGTGAGCGGGATCGCCAAGATCATGCCGGTGATGCCGCCGAGCGCCGTGCCCCAGAAGAAGATGGCGATGATGATCGCCAGGGGATGCAGACCGGTGCGCTGGCCCATGATCCGTGGAGTCAGGACGTATCCCTCGATCAACTGCACGATCGTGAACACCACGAGCACCCACAACACCAGGAAGATCCCGCCCGATTCCTGGAAGAACGCCAGTGGCAGCGCGACCGCCAACCCGACGATGTTGCCGAGATAGGGAATCGTGTTGAGCAGACCGAGAACCAAACCCAGCACGATGCCGTAGCGCAGGCCGACAATCGAGAACCCGACCGCGAACAGCAGACCTTGGAGGAAGGCGATGATCAGCTGGCCGCGGAAGAACGCCACCAGGATGTCGACGAACTCCTTGACCAGGTAGATGACGTTGGCGCGAGTCTCGGGCTTGAGGAAAGGCAGCGCGTGGTCGAGGTCGAGGAAGCGCCGCGGATCCGACATCAGGAAGAACGCGAAGTACACCGGCAGCACCGCCCAGGTGAGAGCCAGTCCGATCCCGCGCAACAGCCGCGAGCCGAGGGACAAGGCTCTGTCGATTCCGGTCTGCAGACCCTGGACCAGGGTGTCCTCGCGCCCCTCGAAGGCCTCGCGTACCTGGCGCCCGAAGCGGTTGTTCTGGAGGAAGTCGTCGAGCTGCGGCCACCGGGTGTTGACCTCCTCGACCGCCCGCTCCCAGGTCGCCGGCGCGGCGGCGATCATCTGGGTCACCTGGTCGACGACCTTGGAGCCGAAGAACCAGCCGAACGCCGAGAGTGGCAGCAGGATCGAAGCGAACACCAACACCAGCGCCACGGTTCGAGGCAGCCGCTTCGCGAGCCACTCGAAGTAAGGCCTCATCACCAGCGCCGCCACCGCCGCCACCG
>JAQBHE010000578.1:0-8670 GCA_032128015.1 Holophagae bacterium | reverse complement strand
GTCGTCATGGTTGTGCTTAGGGTGGGCAGAGCTTGGGGTGGGCAGAGTGGACTCTTACGGTCGATCGGAATCGGATCGTCGATCAGAAGTGGACCTTCGCCGCTTCCTCGGGCGACACCGACCAGTTCACCAGGCGGGTGTCCCAGGGGATGAACTCGATCATCACCGAGAGCTCGCGACGAGCCAGGATGACGTCGGGGTTGCCGCCGGCGTCGAGGCCGATGCGCGATGCCACCGAGTTGACCGCGAACGGGATGCGCTTGTAGCTCTCGGGACCTTGGTTGAGCTCGCAGCCGGTGCAGTCCTGGGCGTCGAGCGGGATGAACGGCGACACCTCGACGCGGTCGGTCAGGCCCTGGAACACCACGTCATAGGCGAACGAGGTGTCCTCGAAGGCGAGCGCCTTGGCGACCGCGACTCCGAGCCCAGCGTCGGCGGAATAAAACACCCGCTGGGTGATCCGGTCTTGAGAGCCGATCAGGGCTTCGGTCTGGGTGACCAGGGTCAGTGACAGGCCGACGATGGTGAGGACGAACAGCACCATCAGGGTGACGATGTAGGCGCTGCCGGTCTCTCCCCGATCGCAGCTGGGGTTGGCACTGGCGCTCCGGATTGCGCACGGAGTGGGTCGGTTGGTCATGGATCGCGGCTCCAAGGAAGTTCGTTCGGTTCAGCCGTCAGCCGATGTTTCTCAAGTCGACCAGGGTCGCCATCATCCGGCGTCGGAAGCTGCGGTCGAGCACCTGGTCGCCGTTGGCGGCAGCGTCAGGCTCTGCGTATTCGTGGTTCTCGAGGAAGTCGATCGGGTCGGACTGGTATCCGGGATCGGGGCGATCGGTGCGCACCAGGGTGGTGAGCCGGAGCTGGAACAGGCGGCCGGTCCAGTTGGCGTCGACGTCGGCGGCGCCCCAGAAGGAGTCGGTGTCGACATCGTCGGAATGGTTGAACAGCCACTCGTCGGCCTCGGGCGCCGAAACATCGTCGATGGCGCGGTCGCCGTTGACGTCGATCGCCAGCGCGACTTGCAGATCGAGGACGTGGTCGGCGATATCGACAGCGCCGTTCGCGGCGTTGCCGTCGTAGACCAGGTTGGTGTTCGGAAACACTTGGGCGCGAGATAGCTTGGGCTCGTTTCCACCCTCGGCGGTGCGAGCATCGCGAATGTAGAAGCGGTACTCCTCGAGGACCCCGACGAATGCGGCGGTGTTGAGCCGAGGCGAGAAGGCGCCGCCCGCAGACATCCCGATGTAGGCGGCGTTGTGGGCGCTGCTTCCCGGGTTGCTGGTGAAGGTCAGGGTTGCGCGCTCCTCGCCAGCGTCGACGCTGCCATCGCCGTTGACGTCGGCGCCGACCACCGCTCCGCCGGTGATCTGGACCACTGCGTAGATCGTGGGATCGGCCGGGCTCACGATCAACAGCCCTTCCGGCCGGTTGGCGGCCAGGGCGTCTTTGAACGCGTCCAGGGACTGCGGGATGCCCGCCGGGCTGATGCTGTCGACGGCCAGGGAGCCGGTCTGGAGCCCTTGGTTGTGGGAGAACGCGCCGCCCACTGAGGCGACGTGGAAGATCGGGGCGCTGAAGACCCCGCGAATGGTCAGCACATCGGTACCCGGGACGACATCGTTGCCGGCGACCTGGAACCCCGCCGGTACCGAGTCGTTGACGCTGATCGAAAAGCCCTGAGGCAGGCCGCCGCGACCCGCCATCCGGGCCATCCGTAGCATCTCTTGCTGGGCGATCCGCTGCGACTGCTGGAGGTCGGTCACCTGGGTTTGCACCCGCGACACCCGGCTGTTGACGTCGAAGATCAACAGCGAGGCGAGTAGCACGATGGCGGCGATCGCGGTGCTCACCGCGAGCTCGGCGAGGCTGAAGCCCGCTTCAGACGGGTCCAACTGCGGGGAGCCAAATCCCGACGGCTTCGGAGCGGTAGTGAGCGGCAGGCGAGGATTCACGTCAGGCTCCCCGGTAGATCCGCAGGGTCATCGCCTTGCCGGGTGCGTCGAGTTGGCTTGCCGACATGACCCGGACCACGATCTCCTTGATCTGGACCTGCCCGACTGGCGAGCCTCCGGGCAGCGCCTCGGCGTCGTCGACTCGGCGGTCGAGGAACGCGTCCTTGTTGAACTGGCGAATCCTCACCGTCCTCAAGGTCTCATTCTGATCGTCCGGTATGGACGTGCCGTCGAGCCACCTGTGGGAGTTCTGGTCCCAGTACTCCTTGCGCTCGAGCGTCGGCTGACCGTCGGGGAGGGTGAGCTCGGGACTATTGAAGTCGAGCTGCATCAGCCGTTCGAGCTCGGAGCGGGCGTCGTTCACCGCCTCGGTGGCGAGCCGCCCCTGGACGTTGTTGGTGATCGAACGGGTGAACAGGGGCAGAACGCCGATCGATACGATCAACAGGATCGCCGAGGCGATCATCACTTCGATCAAGGAGAAACCGTGCTCCGCGAAACCGTGCTCTGCCACGCCCGGCGGTCGGGCCGCGCATCCGTTCCGCGTCGATTGCGCGCTTCCGCGCCACGGTGATTGCGCTGATCTCATGAATGCCGATCTCATGAATGCCGCTCTCATGAATGCTGAGCCGCTTCGCCGGTTGCCGTTGCTTGCTTGGTTCATGCCTCGCCTTGCCTCCCACACGGCCTTCGGTCTTCCCAGAGTCGAATCGGTTTCGAGATCGATGAGACCCGGCCGCAGCATGGAGACAGCAAGGCATGTGCCAGGGGTCTCGCCGTTGCCCAGGAGGACGCCTGAAGTGCGGGTTTCCCGGCGACGCAGCACGCGCCGCGGCCTTCTGCGGTCTACCCAGAACCCGGGTCCGGGTTACCTTTGGTAGCAGTTTCGCCGGCATTGAGCGGGAAGCAGAGTCGGGCGACGGCTCCGCCTCCGGCGCGGTTCTCCAACGTGAGTACAGCGTTGTGGAGCTCGGCGATGCGCCGGCTCAGCGCCAGGCCGAGGCCGGTGCCGCCTGGTCGCGAGCTGGCAAACGGCACGAACAACCGGTCTTCGAGATCGGCGGCGATGCCCGGTCCACGATCCTCGACGGTGAGCACCACCTCGGTGCCGCGGGACTCGAGTCGCACCTCGACGGGTTGGCCGACCGGCGGCTCGGTTTCGGCGTGGGCGCGGACCGCATTGAGGAGCAGGTTGCGGAGCGCCCGTTCGAGGAGCTGCGAGTCGCCGGCGACCCGCGGCAGCGGCGCTTGGCCGCTGCGCACCACCCGCACCGCGGCGCCGCTGAGCGCCGGGTCGGCGGCGGCGTGGTGAGCCAGGCGCTCGAGGTCCACTTCCTCGAGTCGGACCGTTCCCGGACGGGCGAAGCTCAGGAAGTCCTGCAGCACTCGATGCAGGTGATCGGTCTCCTGGCGGATCTCGCGCAGCGAGTCGTCGAAGTCGGCGTCGCGGGAATCGCTCTCGGTCCGCGGTCGGTGGCGCTCGAGCAAGGTCAGATAGCCGCGGAGGCTCGCGAGGCCGTTTCGCAGCTCGTGGGCGAGGCCGGCGGTCAGTTCGCCGACCCGGCTCAAGCTCTCCGAGAGCTGGCGCTCGCGATCCTGACGGCGGATCTCGGTCAGGTCGACGAACAGCAACATCCAACCGCGGACGCTGCGGTCGCGTCGGCGTAACGGATGGACCGCGAACCCGAGGGTGCGCTCGCCCGACGGCAAGGTAACCGAGCACTGCTCGCGCAGCGCGCCCTCGCCGCGGGCGAGACATCGGCGGACACTCGCGAGCAGCTGTGGTTGTGCGGCGAGGAGCCGGTCCGCCGTTTCTCCCGCCACCGGCCGATCGGCTTCTCCGGCCCCGGGCCGGACGGCTTCTCCGGCCCCGGGCCGTACGATGCCAAGCAGACCGGCGCCGACATCGTTGAGCGCCAGGACCGCGCCGCCCTCGTCGAGCAGCAGGAGGCCGCTCTCGAGGCTGCCTTCGAGGGTTCGCTCGAGCCGGCCGAGCTCCTCCTCATCCGCTTTGGCGCGGTCCCCGCGCGCGGCCTCGGCGGCGCCCCCGCGCCCGGCCCCTGTCGACTCAGTCTCGCGGCGCCGCAGCTCGGAGATCGCGCGGTCGAAACTGCGCAACAGGAACGCCACTTCATCCGGTTCTTCGGAGACGCCGTCCGCGGGCCCCCACGATTCGAGCATGCGCGCGCGATCCATCAACTGGTCGAGCGGTCGCAGCAAGTGACCGAGATAGCGCGCCAGTAGCGCGATCACCGCCACATCGGCGATCAGGACGATCCAGGTCAAGAGGCGCAGCGAGCGGCGGATCGAGTCGAGCTCCGCGGCATCGAGGTCGACGCGGAGGGTCAGCGCAGCGCCGCTGGTCGCGATCGGCACGAAGCCCACGACCCGCGGGCCGGTGGTGCGGTCTGGCCCGACAGCCACCGCCGCCGTGGGTGGTACCCCGCCGAGAGGAGTCAGCAGGTTGCCCTCGGCGGTCAGGCCGACTGCTCGCACCGGCAGGCCGTCGCCACCGAGCACCGACAGGGAACGGGCGCGGTCGAGGAAGCGACTCAGGTCGACGTCGCGCGGCGCCCCCCGGGCGCCGACTTCGTTCGCGAGACTGCGGGCGAGCACCCGCACCTGGTCACGGCGCTCGGTGACCAGCCTCGTCACCGCCCGCCGGTACGAGAACAAGGTGAAGGTCGAAAGTCCGAGCAGGATCAAGGCGCTGAACGGCAGGAACAGCCGCGCCTCGCGGCGAAGACCGAGCCGCGCAGTGGCCTTGCTCACGGGGTCATGCTCACGGGGTCATGCTCACGGCCCGAACAGCCCCAGGTAGCCTTGTACCAGTCCCGGTCCGAAGAACAGGGTGACCATGCCGGCGGCGGCCAGGAAGACGCCGAAGGGAAGTTTGGTGCGCAACCCGGCGCGTCCGCGCAAGAGCTCGATGATGCCGATCGCGCTGCCGAGGAGCGCGGAGATGAACAGACAGGCGAGCATCGAGGACAGGCCGAGGAAGGCGCCGATCATCGCCAGCATTTTCGGGTCGCCGAGGCCCATCCCGAGCTCCCCGCGGACCAGGTACCAGATGCCGATCAGTCCGAGCAGCAGGGCGGCGCCACCGAATGCGCCGGCGAGCGCCGAAGCGGGCGAGGTCCAATCGACGATCCACGAGGTCGCGAGACCCAAGACGATTCCGGGGTAGGTGATCCGGTTGGGCAGGATCAGGTGGTCGAAGTCGATCAACGCCAAGGCCAGCAGGAGGGCGCAGAACAGCATCGCGACCAGCGCCGAGGGGGTGCTGCCGAAGACCCGGTGGCAGGCCGCGAACAGCAACCCGGTGGTCGCCTCGACCGCCGGATAGCGCCACGAGATCGTGGTCCCGCAGTCACGGCATCGACCCTTCAGCAAGAGGTAACCCACGACCGGGATGTTGTCGCGGGCGCGCACCGGCTCGCCGCACGCGGGACAGCGAGAGTGCGGGCGCACCGTCGACAGGCCGCGGGGCAGCCGGTAGACCACGACGTTGAGGTAGCTGCCGACGATCAATCCGACCAGGCCGGCGTACCCGGTCATCAGTGCCGGCGGGATGCCGCGCAACAACAGCCAGCGATCGTCGATCAGGGGCTTGGCCTTTCGGCGGGTGGCGACCGCGCAAGGATCTCGACGACCCGGGTCATCAGCGCTACACCGCTCTCGAAGCGATCGACCGGGATGCTCTCGTCGGGCCCGTGGACGCCGCGGTAGTCGGAGGTCGTGAGTTGGAAGGGAGAGAAGCCGTAGGCCGGGATCCCGGCGGCGCGAAAATAGCGGGCGTCGGTGGTGCCGGATATGAACGCCGGAACCACCGGCGCGCTGGTCTCGAGGATCCGCTCGAGGGAACGATAGAACGTGGAGTCCGACGGCGATCCTGTGCCCGCGGGCGACCGCAACAGAATCTCGACCTCGAGGTCGGCGCCGAGCGCGTCCTCGAGCCGAGCGAGGAATCGGTCGGGGTCGGTGTCGGGCAATAGGCGAACGTCGACGGTAGCGGTCGCGGTCGCTGGCACGGCATTGATCGCCCAAGTAGTCGACGCCGTGCCGGCGCTCGATGGCGTTGCCAACGAGGTCACCTGCACCGTGTCCTCGAGCAGAGCGAGACCCGGCACCCGCACCTCGTGGAGTCGGTGCTCGGCCGCTACCGCTTCCCATCGCGCTTGGGCCTGGTCGACCGAAGTCGCACCGAATACCCGTTGGAAGGTCGCGCCGTACATCGGTGCGACCGCATGCAGGAAGCGAAGGCTCGCCGGGCTGATTCTCGGGGCGGAGGGCAGCGCCAGGACTCGCGCGAGGCCGTTGACGAGCTGGTGGGTCGCGCTCGAGGGGTTGTAGCTCGAGCCGTGACCGGGGCGGCCGCGGGCCGACACGCGGAGCCACAACGGTCGCTTCTGGTCGACCTCGAGCCCCCACCAGACCAGGCGGTCTTCGAGCACCTGGTTGGCGCCGCCTTCGGTGAGCACGCCATCGATGGGTCCGAGGTCCGCGAGTCGGTTGCCGACCAGCCAGCCGGCGCCCTCGATCCCTCCCGCCTCCTCGTCGGCGACGGCGAGAAAGACCACGTGGCGTGCCCGCGGTGCGCCCGACTCCTTGAGCGCCAGGAATGCCGCCAGGTGCGCGATCCCCAGGCTCTTGGTATCGATAGCGCCACGGCCCCACAGCCGACCGCCTTCGAGTACACCGGCAAACGGCGGATGCCGCCAGCCGTCACCCGCCGGCACGACATCGAGGTGGTGGAGCAAGACCAGGGTGCCGGCACTCGGTTTGTCGGCCGCACGCGGCGGGTCGGCCGCACGCGGCGGGTCGGCTTCGAGCCGGGCCACCAGGCTCGGCCTGCGGCCAGGGCTGAACCAGGTCGATGTCGGAATCCCATGGGCGTGGAGCAGCGAGGCCAAGTAGGTCGCCGCCGCTTCTTCGCGCCCTGGCGGATTCGAGCTGTCGATGCGCAGGTAGTCGCGCAGCCATCCGAGCGCCAACGGTTCTGGCGCCGCTGCGGGTGCGGGCCGGGCGCCCAGGGCGAGTGCGAGAGCGAAGGCGACCAGGATGCGGGTCATGGAGGATAGCTTCGCCGGGAGAGCTGGAGGGCGCAAGCTAGGTCCTCACGGGTCGCACGTCGAACGATTGGACGAAAAAGAAGAGGCGCCGCAGTCGCGGCGCCTCTCGTTCAAGCAGACCCTGCGCTCGAGTTACGGATTGTTGTTGACCATGCCGCCGGGGTAACGGACCAGGTAGCCGTCGGCCCACACGATGTCCTGATCGTAGTCGGTGGCGATGAACGGCCCGAGGACGTAGGGGAGCTGGCCCTCGGCACCGTCGCGGCCGAGAGAGCGAACTCCCATCACGTTGCCGGTGATCTTCTGGAGCTCTGCCGGATCGTTCCACACGTCGTTGATGACGAACTCGTAGGGCTCACCCCACGCGTCGTTGTCGGGCACTCGCTGGATGTAGTTCATGGTGGGCGAGGGCTGGAGCAAGGTCACCAGCGAATCATGGTCGTACGTCGACATGCCCGTGGCCGGCCAGTTGAAGGTCTGAGCTGCGCCGGCGGCGGCGCCGGACACTTGGTCGGTGTACCAGCTGAACCACGCGGTACCGAGGGTCCGCATGTCAGCGACCGTTCGCTTCTGCTTGGCCTTCTGCAGGGCGTCGATGAGGTTGGGAATCAGGATTGCGGCGATGATGCCGATGATCGCCACGACGATCAGAAGCTCGATCAGGGTGAATCCACCCGGACCCCGGCGTCGCTGCAGTCTCTGGATGATCATGTCTTCCTTGGTCGTGAGCCTTCTCGCATTGCCATGTCGCCTGTTATCGGACGGCTGGGTGTACAGCGCGCAGGCCTATCTGAGGCCGAGGCCGGTTCGGGAACAACCTTGGGGCGCCGGCCTTCTCTGGGCTCCCCGATCTTCGCACGAGAATCAGAGCACTGGTTCCGACCATTGGGTTGCTCTCGGGCGCTACCACAAGTTGCGCCTCTCAGGCTCTCCGCTCTCACCCACCCCGACGGTGGCGGCGGACGCCGTAGACGGCGTGTTGACTTTTCACCACAGGCTGCTACGGAGAGGCCACACACTCCGGGTCGAACACCCGGTCGGTCTCGTTCAACAGCCTGATCTCTTCGGTCAGCACCTCGCGGGGGGTGAATCCGGCAGCACACGCCCGGATCCAGCGCTGGCCGGGGTTGCCGTCGCGGAGGATGTCGTAGAGAGGCTCGAGCTCGGCGGCGAAGCCGTGAGCCTCGGCGGTGGGCGTGACGCGGTCGATGTAGCGGGCCGCGAAGTCGGCGGCCAGCAAGCTCTCTCCGGTGGTCCAGTCGACCACCGTCGCCTCGAGGCTCGAGCGAGCGGCGGCGTCCTCGTTGCGGTCGGAAAGCCGTCGGAGCTCGGCGTCGCTCGCGCTCGAGAGCGGGTCGAGGCTCGGGTTCTCGAGCACCTGCCAGATTCGTGCCTCGAACAGCGCGGTGACTGCTTTGATCAGCTGCGGCGCCCCCATGCGGTCGCAGATCCGCAGCTCGAGGCGGGTGATCTCGTGGGGAGTCGCCGGGCCGTTCGGCCGGATCGCCAACCACAGGTGCCGGGGGTTGCGCATGGCGCCGGACGCGATCTGGGCGGCCATCCAGTCGATGAAAGCGCGGTGGCATTCGAAGAACGGCACCTCGGCGGGGGTTCTTGGAAAGGTCCCCCAGCGGGTCGAGTGC
>JAQBHE010000577.1:0-3622 GCA_032128015.1 Holophagae bacterium | reverse complement strand
GATTCTCGGCTTCGGCGACCTCCCGGCGAGCCAGGGGATCCGCTTCGGCCACGTCGAGGATCCGGCGCTGCGCTACCCGGGCGATCTCTGGAACTACCACCGCAACCGGATGATCTGCGCCTGCCGGGCCGCCTCGATCGACGCCATCGACGGGCCCTACGGCAACTTCCGCGACGCCGACGGCTATCGGCGCGAGGCGACCTGGGCGAGCACGCTCGGTGCGGTGGGGAAGTGGGCGATTCACCCCAGCCAGATCGCGATCGCCAACGACGTGTTCTCGCCGACCGAGCGCGAGATCGCGCGCGCCCGCGAACAGAAGGACGCCTACGACGCTGCGGTCGCGGCCGGCGAGGGTGCTTCGGGAAGCGGCGGCCAGTTGGTCGACGCGGTGGCGGTGCGGATGTTCGAGGGCGTGCTCGAGCGGGCGCGGCTGGCGGGGCGCGTTTGAGAAAGTGCGCCGACTGAGCGCGGCTGGGGGATAGACGATGACCGTCGCAGAGAGTGCCGCCGAGATCGCGTCAACCGAGCTGACCTCGGCGCTGGTCGACGACGTGTCGAGCTTGCTCGAAGCGCCGCTGCCGCCGGAGGTGGTGACGGTGGCGCGGCACTGTCTTCTCGATTTCCTCGGAGTTGCGATTGCGGGCGCCACGGAGCCGCTGGTCGAGATCCTGGTCGCCGAGCTCGCCTCGAGCGCCGGTGGCGCCACGCTCGTGGGTCGCGCGGAGCGGGCGTCGCGGATCGACGCGGCGCTGATCAACGGCGCGGCCGGTCACGCTCTCGACTACGACGACACCCTGTCGGCGATGAACGGACACCCGACGGTGCCGGTGATGCCGGCCGTGCTCGCGCTCGCCGAGAGCCTGGGGCTCGGTGGCCGACAGTTGCTCGTGGCGTTCGTCGCCGGGGCGGAGACCGAGGCGCGGCTGGGTCGGCTGATGGGCGCGCCGCACTACGCCGCAGGTTTTCACGCCACCGGCACTCTCGGGACCTTCGGCGCAGCGGCTGCAGCGTGTCATCTCTTGGGCCTCGATCGGTCGCGGACGACCGTCGCGCTGGGACTCGCCGGCACCCAGGCCGCCGGTCTCAAGGCCAGCTTTGGCACCATGGCGAAGCCGCTCCACGCCGGGCGTGCGGCGTCCACGGGCTTACTGTCGGCGCTCTTGGCGAGCCGCGGTTTCAGCGGCCGGGCCGATCTCCTAGAGGCCCGGCATGGCTTCGGCGCCACTCACGCTAGCGGTCGTCTCGACCCGGATCGGCTCACTGCCTGTCGCGGGCGCTTCTTCATCCTCGAGACGCTGTTCAAGCACCACGCCGCCTGCTACCTCACCCATGCCGCCATCGAGGCCGGGTCGTCGCTGGTCGCCGGCAGCGCGGTTCGTCACGGGCAGATCGTGCGGGTCGAGGTTGAGGCGGCGCCGGCTCTCGGCGATGTCTGTGGCATCGAGCGTCCGGCCACCGGTCTCGAGCTGAAGTTCAGCCTGCGGGGAGCGGCCGCGCTCGCCTTGCTCGGTCGCGACACCGCCGACCCGGAGACCTGGAATGACGCCACAGCCGGCGATCCCGAGGTCATTCGCATGCGCGAGCGGGTCACGGTGGTGCCGGTCGAAGACTTCGCCGCCACCCGCGCGAAGATGCGGCTGTTTCTCGAGGATGGCTCAGTCCGCGAGGCCGACCGGGACACCGGCACTCCCGCCGCGGACCTAGATCGCCAGGGGGAGCGGCTCGAGCGCAAGTTCCGCGCCCTGACCGCGCCAGTGCTCGGGGATGCCCGCGCCGAGACCATGGCAGCTGGGATCGCAGCGATCGCCGGGCCGGGTGAAGACGCCGCGGTCGGCGAGTGGCTGCGAGCTACGGTGCCGGCCGGGTGACGCGACGATGACCCTGGCCGTCCACGCGGCGACCCGCTACCTGGTGGCGCTGCGCGAGGGGGGCTCGCTGCCCGCGGTGCTCGACACCGACGGCGGGGGGTTGTGGGTGACCAAGTTTCGGGGCGCTGGCCAGGGAGCGCGGGCGTTGCTCGCCGAGATTCTGGTCGCCGAGCTGGCGCGGGCGGCGGGGCTGCCGGTGCCGGAGATCGCGCTGATCGAGCTCGACGAGTCGTTCGGCAAGAGCGAGCGCGATCCGGAGATCCAAGATCTGTTGAACGGCAGCCGAGGTCTCAACTTCGGCGTCCGCTATCTCGAGGGCGCCTTCAACTTCGACCCCTTGGCCGACCACGTGGAAGCCGAGCTGGCGGCGGCGGTGGTGTGGCTCGACGCCTTGGTCACCAACCTCGACCGCACCGCCCGCAACCCCAACCTGATGTGGTGGCACGATCAGGTGTGGCTGATCGACCATGGCGCTGCGCTGTACTTCCATCACGACTGGCCGACCGTCTCGGAGGCCCGCACTCGCGATCCGTTCGCGGCGATCCGCCACCATGTGCTACTCGGCATGGCCGGCGATCTGCGGCGGGCGGATGCCGAGATGTCGGGTCGGCTCAACCCCGAAGTCCTGGGCCGAGCGGTCGAGTCGTTGCCGGACGCCCTGTTGATGGATCAGCCGCCCGGAGTGTCGCTGAGCCTTCCGAGTGCCGCGGCCAACCGCGACGCGTATCTCCGATACCTGACTCGGCGGCTGGACGAGCCGCGCGACTTCGTGGACGCGGCGGTGCGGGCCCAGGACGAGGCCGCCCGAACCGTGCCACAGCGCCAGGAGTACCGCCGGTGACCGAAGCCTGGGTCGCCTACGAGTGGGCGGTGATTCGGGTGGTGCCGCAGGTCCATCTCGAGCGCTTCGAGAACGTCGGTGTCATCGTGCACGCGCGCACGGCGGCACTCCTCGAGGCCCGGGCCGATCCCGATTGGGAACGGCTCCACGCCGTCTTTCCGGCGCTCGACCGCGGCCTAGTCGAGCGTCACCTCGATGGCTACCTGCGGACCTGTCGAGGCGAGTCGGATGCCGGCCCGGTGGCGTTGCTGCCGCCGTCGGAACGCTTCCACTGGCTCACCGCGCCGCGCTCGGGAGTGATCCAGACCTCGGAGGTGCGCCCGGGTCGCAGCCGCGACCTCCGGTCAACGCTCGATTGCCTGTTCGACGAGCAGTGCCGGTAGCACCAGCGAGCTGTTTCGAAAGACTGCCTCGCGAAAACTCCGATAACAGAAATCCCGAGAACAGAAACTAGAAACAAAGAGAGCGCGAACTGATGTTCGCGCTCTCAGGAACTTGGACCTGGGCGGTTCCCTTGAAGGTCAGGAGACCTTAGGGCCGCGGCTCGTCCAGGGTTCGGCCCGAAAAGGCACATGCCCTGCAGCCGACAGCGAGAAAGCGGGAGCGCCTCAGGCCCGGGCGTGCCGGGACGCCCTCGCCGGCGCGGCCTCAGCGACCGTCGCCGACGAGGGCCGGTGGTGGTCCGGTGGCATCTAGGCCCCTCCTCGTCGTAATCGGTGGCTGGACGGTGTGAACATGAAAGAAATCAACCTGACCCAACGTAACAGACTCGTCTCGGAGTTGTCAAGCCGTGACGCTGGCGCTTTCGAGAAGCGGCACCAACACCGCCGAATCCCGGGTCGCGAGGGCGGCGTGGGCGGCCGCCAGGCGGGCGATCGGGACCCGGAAGGGCGAGCACGACACGTAGTCGAGA
>JAQBHE010000576.1:0-2913 GCA_032128015.1 Holophagae bacterium | reverse complement strand
CGTTTCCGGCACAACCAGGCCCACCCCAGCTCTCGGATACGAGACCCGCCGCACACCAGCGCGACCGTCGAGAATCGCCAAGTCGATTCCGGCTCACGACGTTGGCCTTCTCATGTAAGCGGCCGAGCTTGGGCGGCCGATTGCGGAATCGTTGGGGCGTACGCCACGGCTGCGCATGGATCGTGGCGTTGTGCGGGCTGGGCTCTTTTTCTTCGTTCGTGCGCGGTCGGATTGCCGGCGTGCTTGCTCGTTCGTCGGCCGCCCAAGCTCGGCCTCTACCCTCAGGAGGATTCGAATACCTGCCAGCCACAGTCCGGCTAGCGCCCGGCGAGAGCCGCGACCGCCGCCTCGTAAGTCACAAGCCCGAGCGCCGGTGTGACGGTCGCTTCCCACATGGCATCGAGCTCGGCGACCAGCTCGGGCGACAGCTCCCTGGCGTGACCGCCGACCTCGCCGCTTCGCACCTTCGCCGAGTCGCCTCCCGGCGGGACCCGCACGCGCGCTCGCTGAGCTCGCGCATCAGCCGGTCGTCGAACCGGTCTTTGTGGGCGAGCATGAACCCGATCGACGACTGCGCGACCACCAGGTCGATCAGCTCGGGGTCGGCAGCGATGCCGATGAAGCGCGCGACTCGGCGCACCGTTTCCGGAAGGTCGCGCTTCATCGCCTCGAACGCGAGCAGCAGAACATCGTCGCGGTCGCGCTGTTGCCACCACGTTATGAAGTGCGTCCAGTAGTCGCGGCCTTCGCTGCGGTCGAGGAACTGGCGGCGGGTGAACTCGGCGATCGACACCGCGCCGGGATCGAAGAACCAGCCCTCCATGAAGCGGTAGAACGAGACCAGGGCGTCCTTGGGATCGCGCACCGAGACGATGTAGCGGGCGCCCTTCGGCACCGCCGGCCACGGAAGGTGGCTCTTGAACGCGCGCGGTGACGCTCGCTGCTCGGCCTCGAGATCGAGGCCGAGGTCGTGCGCAGTCTCGATCCACGGCACCACCCGCGAGATGTCGTCGAAGTCCATGTCGCCGCCGGTGCGCAGGCCGTGGACGATCTGCTGCAGCCAGGTGGTGCCGGACTTGGCGAACGGTGAGATCACCGCGTCGTCGGGCCGCGGCCGGAAGCCGAGGCCGCGAGCGATGCCGTCGGGTGTGAGCAGGCGCATCATCCGCGCCCGATAGTCGTCGTAGTTGGTGGCGCGACTCGGGACGACGGTCATCGCGGTTTCCCCATCGACCCGGGCGTCGCTCGGGCCTTGTTCTCGGCGAGCTCGCTCACGGTTGGTTCGACCGAGACTGGTTCGATCGAGGCTGTGGCGGACTCACCGGCTGGGTCCACGCGCGCTCGACGTCGCCTTCGCGGTTCGGGTTCTGTTGCGGGCGATTCGAGACCACGGTGGCGCGGACGTAGAGCTCGTCGCCGCGAAAGTCGTAGCGCGCGACGAGGCCTGGGACCTCGGCGAGCACCGCCCCGTACTGCGCGGTGGTGCGCTCGGAGTCCTCGCCGGGCCCGGCGCGCCGAGTGCCGATGAAGCGAGTGAGGTAGGTGGCGCCGTCGCGCGGCTCGATCTCGATGCCGATCCCGCCTTCGTTGGCGGTCACCTTGCGCAGCTCGACTCCGGTCGAGGCGTAGAAGTCTCCGCGCTCGAGCGCTTCGACGAGGGCGCGGGGCTCGAGGCTCTCGGCGCGGACCATCACCCAGCCGCGAAACGCGTTGAGATGCTCGATCCCGATCTCCTGGTAGTCATGACCGTCGTCGACCGCGAGACCGAACAGCAGCGGCCGGCCGGTGGCGGCGCGCAACGACAGCGCGACGTCCCACATCCGCTCAGTGCTCGGTCGCACGGCGTCGCCCTCGTTGTTGACCCGCGAATGGCCGTTGTAGACCTCGAAGAAGCGCTCGCCGCGCAGCTCGATCAGGTCTTGGAGCGAGATGCCCCAGACGAAGTTCGGGTGGTTCAGGTGGACCATGATCGGCTCGCCGGTGCGCTCGCGTTGGGCGAGCACCGCGTCGACCGTGCGCTGCATGACGTCGAGCACGCTCGACCCGCCCTGGGGCGGGATGAACTCGACCAGGTTGGTGGCGTTCAAGTGCACCGGCCGGTCTTCGAAACGGTCCGTGATCTCTTCGGCCTGGAGGATCAGAAACCGGCCCGGTTCTTCGAGCAGCTGCCGGCACTCGTCGATCCCCTTGAGCCGTACCGTGCGCTGGCCGACGCGTTCCTCGAGGTCCACCCAGGCCTCGCCGAGGCGCTCGAGGTAGCGGGCGAGGACCGCGGGTCCGCCCGGGACCTGCCACGGGTTCCAGGTCCGGGTGCCCTGGGGCAGGGTGTTGTGGTCGGAGAGCGCGACGAAGTGATAGCCGCGCTCCTTGTATTGGGCGAGCACGACTTCGGGGAACTCGTCGCCGTCGCTCCACAAGGTGTGGGTGTGGAGGTTGCCCTTCCACCATCGCGTCTCGGCTGCCGATGAGGCTGTTGCCGTGGCCAGAGCGCAGAGTGCCGCGCAGAGTGCCAGCGCCGCGGCGCTCGTTCTGCCCTTCGTCATGCTCGTCCTCCAGGAACGTGAAGCGTAGATCACCGCAGGCGCGGCGAGAAGCGCCGCAGCGACCAGTGGACCGCCAACGAGGATCGCGGAATCCCATCGACAACCAACGCCGGGACGGTGGGGTGGGCGCTCTCAGGGCGGAGCGCCGCTACCATCCACTGGTGGTCGCTGAGGCAGGTTGGGGCTGGCTCGAGGGCCTGGGGCCGATCCAGCAGGCGTTGGCGGCGACCCTGTTCACCTGGGGCGTGACCGCGCTCGGCGCGACCCACGTCTGCCTGCGCCGGTTTGACCCGGAGGCGGTGTGGCCGCTGATCAAGAAGGAGGGCGTCACGCACTTTAACGGCGCGCCGGTCGTGCTCATCGCGCTGGT
>JAQBHE010000575.1:0-7261 GCA_032128015.1 Holophagae bacterium | reverse complement strand
AGTAGAAGGCGCCACCACGACGCGCCATCTCGTAGGTTTGCAGGCGGTAGGTGCCGAGCACCTCGCGAGTCGCTCGATCCTCGACCAGCAGATGGTGGCACTGGGTGTCGAACCGATCCTCGTCGCGCCCGGTCGCAAACGACTCGTCGAGACCCTCTCCGAGCTCGAGGTTGAACACCTCGAAGCGCAGCCGCAGCACCGCGTCGAGCTCGCTCTGGTGGCGGGCGAAACGCACCCGCAGCCGCCCATGCTCGAGCGCCCGCTCCGGCAGGCCTTCCGGAGACGGCGGGTAGGACACGCGAACCTTTTGCTCTCGCTGTTGGGGCTGGCTCATCGAGCGACCACGAGGGGAGTACCGCGAGCTGGATCCGAGCCCAACAACCGCTCGGAGCGGGAATGCCCGGTGCGTTGGACGGGTTGCCAGATCAGGACCCGACAACCCTGGCGGAGCCCCCTGTCAGGATCCGCTGACGATGATGCCACAACTCGATCGCCGCTGGCCGCGCCGTCTCCTGAATCATCCGGGTCATCTGGGTCACCGGTGGCGCGGTCCGGTGAACGGCGCGATTCTCCTCGCGGCGCTCATGGCCGGCAGCGTGCTCGCCACCCCGGTACCGACCGCAGCGGGCGCCGCGCCGGTAGCGAGCGTGAGCGGTCCCGAGGCCGAGAACCCGGAAGCGGCCCTGCCCAAAGAGTTCCAGGTCTGGCTGGACCTGGTGCGTCCGCTGATCACTCCCGAGGAGCTCGAGTTCTTCCTCGCTCTCGACCGTGACTTCCGGCGGCGCGCGTTCATCGACCAGTTCTGGGCGGTGCGCGACCCCGATCCATCGACCGACCTCAACGAGCTCAAGGTGCGCTGGCTTTCACGCGCCGACGAGGCGGCCTTCAACTTCGGCTCGACCGCCGACCAACGCGCAGTGTTCTTCCTGCTCAACGGACCGCCTACCGGCTGGGTGCTGCGCAGCGGCCGGGTGATCTCGCGCTGCTTCCACAAATCGAGCGAGCTCGAGCTGTGGTTCTACACTGGCAGCGAGCGCACCGGCGTGCGGTTCGTTGTGGTGTTCCAGAGGCGACTCGGCAGCCCGCTCTACACGATCTGGCGGCCCACCGAGCCTTTGGATCCGACCCAACGTTCGCGGCTGCCCACCACCGACATCAGCTTGTTGTGCGGCGAGGAGTACATGCCGCTCGCGATGTCGGTGATCGCTGACCGCGGCACCGCGACCTACTACGATCTGATCGAGGAGCTGCTCGCCGGCACCGATCCACCTTCGGAGTGGCTGGCGACGTTCGCGGCGATGACCTCCGACGCCCCAGCGGGCGCCGCCACCTTCGACGCCCGGATCGACTGGCAGTTCATCGGCCGTATCCAGAGTCGCACCGTGGTCCAAGGGGTGGTGGTGATCCCGGCAGCGCTGGTCACCAGCCGCACCTTCGGTGAGCAGGTCCAACACCAGTTCCTGCTCACCGGCGAGGTGGTCCGCGACGGCCGGCTGTTCGAGCACTTCCGATACCGCTTCGAAATTCCAGAACGCCCGGAGCCCGGCGACAGCACCGCGGCGGAAGGCGCCGCGGCAGAAGGTGCCGCGGGCGAACGCACTGCGGGCGAAGGTACCGCGGCGCCCGCCGAGCTGCCGTTGGTGTTCACGCGCTACTTGCGCGAGGGCGGGTTCGATGTCCTGCTCAAGGTCGAGGACCTGTTCGGCGGCCGTTTCGCCCATCTCGAGACCCATCTCGACGTGCCCAACGGACAGGACCTCGAGACCGTCCGACCGGCGGTCTTGCCAAGCGAGTTCCCGTGGCTCCAAGACGCCATCGAGGCCACCGCCCGCGGCCAGCGCACCATCCGGCTGATCCCGCCGACCGACGAGTCCATCCACACCGGCATGGTCCGCTTCCACGCTCAAACCGCGGGCGAATTCGATTCGCTCTCGTTCTACCTCGACGACCGTCCGATCCTGACCAAACGCCGCCCGCCCTATAGCGTCGAGCTCGACCTCGGCTCGGTCGCCGGCACCCATCGAGTGCGCGTCGCCGGCTTCGTCGAGGGCCGCGAGGAAGCTGCGGACGAGATCTCGGTCAACCGCGGCGGCCAGCGCTTTCGGGTGCGAGTCATCGAGCCGCGCCGCGACCAGAAATACACCGACAGCGTCGCGGTGGTGCTCGACGTCGAGACCCCCGACGACGAGCCGCTCGACCGGCTCGAGCTGTATCTGAACGAGGAGCGGGTCGCCACCCTCTTCCAACCGCCATTCGTCCAGGCGCTGGCGCTGCCCGGCGCCGAGCTGACGTTCCTGCGCGCGGTGGCCTACCTCGCGGACGGCAACTCCACCGAAGACGTGGTCTTCGTCAACGCGCCGCCGAACCTCGAGCAGATCGAGGTCCAGTACGTCGAAGTGTTCGCCGGCGTCTACGATCGCCAGAGCCGGCCGGTGCGCGGGCTCGGCCGCGACCGTTTCCGGGTGCTCGAGGACGGCGAGCCCCAGGAGCTGCGCCGGTTCGAGTGGGTCGACGATCTACCGATCCACGCCGGGCTACTGATCGACACCTCGGCATCGATGGAGGACAGCCTCGCCCAGGTGACCGCCGCCGCCCTCGGCTTCGTCGAGCAGGCGATCGGTGAGCGCGACCGGGTCACCCTGATGTCGTTCGCCACCCGCCCCGCGGTCGAGATCCGCTTCACCAACGACACCCAACGGGTCGCCCAGGTGCTGGCCGGGCTACGTCCGCTCGGGAGCACCGCGCTCTACGACAGCCTGGTGTTCGCGCTCCACTACTTCGACGGCATCAAAGGCCAGAAGGCGCTCCTGCTGCTCTCGGACGGCGATGACGAGGCCAGCGGCTTCACCTTCGAAGGCGCGCTCGAAGTCGCGCGGCGGTCAGGGGTGGTGGTCTACGCCATCGGCCTCGACCAGGCGGCCAAGGACAAAGACGCCAAGAAGAAGCTGCGCCAGCTCGCCGAGGTCACCGGCGGCGAGGCCTTCTTCGTCGCCGATGCCGCCGAGCTGGCAGCGATCTACGCCACGATCCAGAACGACCTGCGGTCGCGCTATCTGCTGGGCTACCAGTCGACCAGCGACAAGCCGCCGAACGAGTTTCGCGGGGTCAAGGTCGAAGTCGAAGGACCGGACACCGAGGTGCGAGCGATGAGCGGCTACTACCCGTAGTCGGGAGTTCCGGGTACAGTCTGGAAAGCAAAGACGCTCACGCCCCCCGAAGACGGCCCCGCCGCCAGCTGCATGCGCCCCAGCTCCCGACCCCGGTTCCTCGCACGCGTCGCAGCGGCCGTCGCCGCTGCCGTCTTGTCGTGGTCGTCGGTCGGAGCCGCGACCGCCCAGACCACGGGGGCGATCGAAGAGTCGGCCCCCACGGGCCCAGCGGTCTGCCGGCAGTGCCACTTCGATCGCTGGGAAAGCTTCCAGAACAGCGTGCACGCGCTCGAGCGCGATCGGCGGACGCCGGCCGCTCGCGAGGGCTGCGAGACCTGCCACGGTGCCGGCGGCGCTCACGTAGCGGGCGGCGGCGGACGGGGGATCGGCGGGCTGCGCTCGTTCTCACCGGCGCTGCCGGCCGGCGAGCGCAACGCGGTCTGCCTGCGGTGTCACTCCCGCGGCCCGTTGGCGCTGTGGCAAGGCAGCCTCCACGACAGCCGCAACGTTGGGTGCACCGACTGCCACCGGCTTCACGGCGGCAACGATCGGTTGCTCGAGGCCGCGACCGAGCCCGAGCTGTGCACCGGCTGCCACCTCCAGATCACCGGCCAGTTGCTGCGACCGTCCCACCACCCAATCCGCGAGGGCAAGCTCACTTGCAGCGATTGCCACAACCCGCACGGCACCACCACCGAGCGATTGATCGACGCGACGACGGTCAACGACAAGTGCTACGAGTGCCACGCCGAGAAGCGCGGACCGTTTCTCTGGGAGCACGCGCCGGTGCGCGAGAGTTGCCTGAACTGCCATCACGCTCACGGCTCGACCCACGAGCCGCTGCTGCTGACCAAGCGGCCTCTGCTCTGCCAGCGCTGTCACAGCGCCTTCGGACACCCCAATGTGCTCTACGCGCTCAGCGCGGACGAGGAGGCGCAAGGGGCGAGCCCGTTCGAAGTCCAGCGCGACTCCCTGCCAGCCCTGCAGATGGTCCTCCGCTCGTGCACCAACTGCCATGCCGCCGTCCACGGCAGCAACCACCCGTCCGGGAAACTGTGGCACCGATGAACGCCGAGCTGTCGTTCCCTCTCGCTGCTCGAGCCGCCCTGCTGATCTCGCTCGCCTGGCTCGGAACGCCGCCCCTGAAAGCACAGGAGACGGCTCAACGCCCCGAGGCCGAAGACCGCAGCGAGCGGACGGCAGAGCCGACGGCCGAGCCATCGGCCACGGACACGGCGGCGACCTTTCGGCTGTACTCCCGGCGCCCGATCGGACCGCAGCTGCGACCCCTGGGCAGCGTGCGGCTCCGTCTGCTCGCCCCGGTGTTCTCGCCCGTGGTTCCAGACTTCGACGACCTCGCCCTCGAGTCTGGACCGCGGTTCTCTGCCGCTCTCGACCTGGTCTACCTCGACCCCAGCGGCGCCGCGAGCTCGGCCAAAGCGCAACAGTTCCGCGACCTCTCCGACGGTCCGGCGATCGGAGTCGACGCTCAGCACCGTGGCCGCCGCACTTGGCTGCGCGCAACCGGACGCCAGCTGCTGCGCGACGACTTCGAGGCGCTGTTCGAGCTGCGGGTGATCGATGGTTTCAGCCTTCGCCTCGAGCGCGACGACCTTCCCCAAAATTTCGCCTTCGGCGCTCGCTCGCTCTACCGCGGGGTCGGCAGTGGATCGCTGGTGATCGACGACAGCATCCAGGCCTTCCTCCAGGGATCGACCTCGCTAGAAGACGCGGCCGCTCGGGCCCGCTTGATGGTCGACACGAACGCAGTCGCAGTCGACCTCGCCGCCACCCGCGAACGTCTCTCAATCGAGCTCGACATCACCCGTCTCGACCCGCTCGCCGTCGAGCTCGACTTTTCGCAGGAGTCGCGCCACGGCGCCCAGCCGAAAGGCGCCTCGTTCAGCCTCGCCAACGCCGTCGAGATCCCGTGGCCGGTCGACACCCGGACCGAGAACGGAGTGGCGACCCTCGAGTGGGCACGGGGCAAGACCCTGGTACGCGCAAGCGCCCGCCGCTCCGAGCTGCGCAACGCGGTATCGACCCTCGAGTTCGACAACCCCTGGCGAATCGCCGACTCTCCCGGCGGCCTGGCCTCGAGCTTCACCTCCGGGCCGGCGCGCGGCGCCATCGACCTCGACCCCGACAACCGGCAGGAGGAGCGCACCCTGCAGGTGATCGGACGCGACCTCCCCGGCAAGAGCACGATCGCGGTCACCTCGACCTGGGGCGAGATCCGCCAAGACGACCCGCTGCTTGCGTTCACCACCAACACCTCGCTGCGAGGAAGAACCCCTGGCGGACAGCCGTTCGACGCCACCGATCCTGCCAACCTGCCGCGAGACAGCGCCGAGGCGCGCTTCGAGTCGCGGTTGTTCCACGTCCGCTTCACCAGCCAGCCGCACCAACGCCTGCGGCTGCGCGCCGAAGTCCGCGACTATCGGCTCGACAACCAAACTCCACCGTTCGCGGTCCCAGGCTTCGCGACCGAGGACAGCGTCTGGCGCAGCTTCTTCCCCGCCGGCGGCAGCTATCGCAGCCCACCTATCGGCTTCCGCAGGAGCTCGGCGGAGCTCGAGGTCGGCATCGATCTGCCCGGCCGCACCCAGCTGCTCGCGGGCTGGGAGCACGAGCGCTGGGACCGTGAGTTCCGCGAGGCCGCACGCACCGACGAGGACCGCTTCCGGCTGGCGCTCAACACTCGGCCAGCCCCCTGGGCCGACCTCCGCGTCTCGTACCTGCGCTCGGCGCGTGAGGTTCGCGACTACGATTTCGACCAGTTCTTCACCCGCCAAGGACTGACGTTCGTCCCGGTGCTGCCGTTCCTGGTCAAGTTCGACCAGGCCGCCCGCGATCGCGACCGTCTGCAGGTGATCGCGAGCTTCCTTCCGACCGCCGAGCTCAGCATCGGGGTCCAGGTCGTCGCCGGCGGCGACGACTACCCGGAATCGCCGTTCGGAGTGCGCTCCGATGACCACCGGGTGTCGGCACTCGATGTCTCCTGGTCGCCGAGCGACCGGGTGTCGTTGTTCGCCTCGGCGAGCCGCGAGCACTACGACCTCGCGATGGCGAACCGCGAATGGAACTTCGGTCTGCCCGGCGACCCGTTCAACCGCGACCGCGGGCTCGAGTCGACGAGCAACTGGAGCGCCCGCTCGACCGACGACCTCGACACCATCACCTTGGGCGCCGAGCTGACGCTGATCGCGGATCGACTCCACTTCGACCTCGCCTATTCGTGGACCCGCTCGGATGGCCGCATCGGCTACAACAGCCCGCTGGGATCGATCGACAGCAACGCCTTCGTGCCAGCGCCGTTCGAAGACGTCGACGACATCGACTTCTGGTCCCTGAACCCGCGGCTCCGCTACCAGTTCGCCAAACGCCGGACTCTCACCCTCGGCTACCTCGCCGAGGACTACGGGCTCGGAGACTTCGCGATCCGCGGCTTCGCGTCGGTACCGGTCACCCCCGGCGGCGCCTTCAACGGCGGGATCTTCCAGGGGACGTTCCCGATCGCCTACGACCTCGAGATCGTCTACTTGCAATTGGGGCTGGCGTGGTGAACCGGGCTGGCGTGGTGAACCGGGTCGCCGCCACGATCACGCTCACCCTGGCGGCGTGGCTGCTTGCCGCCAGCGTGCATGGCGAGGACGAATCCCCATGCTCGGGGATCCTCGGGGACGAGTCGCTGACCGTGGCAGCTCTCGCCGAGGCGTCGCGATACTCCCGGACCTGGGCGCTGGTCTATCGCGAGCACCTGACCGAGCAAACAGCGTCTCTCGGCACTCTGGCGGCGGCAGACCTCCGGCTCGCGGTCCTCGAAGGCGGTACGACGGCGGACCTTGCCCGCGCAGCGCCCGGGCTGCAAATCCGTCCCGTCGACGGCGGCGCGCCGAGCGCGATCGCAGATCTTCTCGCCGGCACCCTCGACGCCGCCTTGCTGTGGGCGCCGCTGGGCGGACTCGCGCTGGTGGCCCTGGATCGCGAAGGCAGCTTGAAGATGCGCAACTTCGGCGATTCGCGAGAACCGCCGATGTCGCTCACCGCAGCGCCGGTCGCGGGCGGCACCGAGTGCGGCCAGGCGGTGCTCGCCCTCCTCGCGCGCCAGG
>JAQBHE010000574.1:0-3548 GCA_032128015.1 Holophagae bacterium | reverse complement strand
GTCAGCCCACCGGTCGTATCCGTGACGAAGATGCCACCGGCCGTAGTGTTGCTGACATCGAGATTCATGACCGCGACGTGGATCGGCTGGCCGAGCCCACCGATGCCGCCGACTCCGATCAGAGTGAGGTCGGTCCCGGTGATCTCGTCTGCTGCGTCGATCTCGGAGTCCGTGATGGCACCCGGGGAATCGACCGTGATCGTGCTGCCACTGCTCGTAGCGGCCAGCGCGGTCGCGGAGTCTTCGGTGATCGTCACGATCCCAGCCGACGTGAACGTCAGCGTGCCGAAGTTCGCCATGCCCGGCGAGTCGATCGTGATCGGCAAGCCCGTCAACGAGGCGTTGCCGCCCGCGCTCAGCACGTCCGTACCGGAATCCGCCAGCAGGATCTGGTTCGCACCGGCGTTGAAGATGAAGTCATTCGTCACCACGACGCTCGTGCCGGTCGCGTCGGTGATCGCTCCGCCGGAGGTCAGCGACATGCTGCTCGCGGTGTTGCTACCCGTGAGAACCGTGCCGGAGTCCTCGGTGACCGTCACGATTCCCGCCGAGTTGAACGTCAACGTGCCGAAGTTCGCCATGCCCGGCGAATCGATCGTGATCGGCAAGCCCGTGAACGAGGCGTTGCCGGTCACGCTGAGGACATCCGTCCCCATGTCGGTCAGCAGGACCGAGCCGCCGGTCAGACTGGCATTTCCCGTCACCATGATGGTGCTGCCGGTGACGTCGGTAATCGTACCGGCTGTGGTCACGGTCAGATCGCCCGCCAGCGTGAGATCGCCGAGTGAAACCGAATCGGCGCCTACGCCCGTCTTGATCGTGAGATTCGTGTTGCCGTGGGCATTGTTCGCGCTGGTGAGCGTGATCACATCCGCTCCGTCGACCGTGGTGGTATCGATCACGACCGTCGTGTTGTTGAACAATTGGGCGGATTCGATGCCGACGCCGCCACTTGTGCCTGTGAGCACGATCGCCGGAATGAGACCGGTGGCGCTGTCGAAGCCATTCGTCAGCGTCAAGAGGTCCGCCGCGCCGGGGGGCGCTACTGTCACCGTGGCCATGCCGCTGAGGTCAACGGGCTCGAGTCCGGTGAACGTGATCGTGTTCGCGCCGATCATGACGCTGCCGTTGCCCATCGTTGTCGAGTCAGGGGTGTAGATGGCGGTGGTGGTGCCGTTGCCGATCACCGCCAACCCGTCGTTACCCGGCCCTCCATCGAACTGCACAGCGGGAAGAAGGCCCATCGGGTTTCCAGCCGAGAAATTCACCGTTAGCAGGCTCCCGGAGGCGGAGCTCACAATACGGACGATCTCGATTCCAATGAAGGAAACGGTCCCGAACCCCGTTTCAACGATCATGCCGTCGGTGGCGCTGTCCAACGTAAGCGTGGCCGCGTTTCCCGACATGATGTACGTCAACATGTCGACCGCCGAGCCGACCGAGACGAGGCGGAATCTGTCGCCGAGATCGCGGTTCGCCTCGAGCCCATTCGTGCCGTCGAGCACCTCGACATGGGCGTCGTGGACGCCGACATACCCGGTGTCATCGGCGGCGCCAGGCGCCACATGCGTCGCACTGCTGTTGAACACGCCCGCGACTGCCCCGCGCGCCTGCGCTTGGGGAGGCAGCACCGCCCCAAGCACCAGGACGATCGTCACCAACGATCTCAGCGGCCTCGCGGCACCCCAATGAGCGGGTTCTCTCCAACCACGAGGCGTACGAATCTCCATCGGCAGATCTCCTGACTCCGATCGGTGGACGGGCAGCGCACTCTACGTGCCGCCTGACATCGTGTCTACAGCAAGCGGGAACCGAAGCGCCGGAGGTCTCGAGCCGGCTCGCGATGGCGACCGACTACGGCCGGCAACGACAGCCCCAAACTCAGGCGTCCTCGCGGACGGCCGCTCGTGTCAACCGACACACGCCCAGCCACTGACCGCGCAGGCTCGGCGGCGGAAATCGACACCGCGACAAATCGCGGCGATCCCATCAACCTACCGCCGGCGCCGCCACTCCCACCGGTTCTTCGGCTGCCACGCGTCTCCGACCTTCTCGAAGCTGTCATCCTCAACCGTCGCCCGGTCACTGAGGAATCTGGCGTCGAGGCGATTCCCCTGGACATCGATGACCATGGAGCCGAGCTGGTTCAGCGACACGAGCATCGCCGGGTGGTCGAGTGAGCCTCCAGAGATGAAGCCCGAGGAGCCAGCCACCGAGTACACCGCGCCTTCGTGCGGCGCCGATCCCAGCGATGGCTTGGCGTAGACACCGTCGCCGGCCTGCCGGCCATCGCCGCCGTCGAGGACCATGCTCGCGCTGAGGCTGTCGGATTTGCCGTAGTGGCCGTCGAGCAAGAAGGTGCGTTCGTAGGAGTGGCTGTGACCGGCGAGCACCAGGTCGACGCCGAAGGTCTCCAGGATCGGCAGCACGTTCTCGCGCATTTCCGCCATCCAGACGTCGGCATCCGAGTCGTGCAATCCCTTGCTGTAGGGCGGGTGATGCCAGAACGCGATCACCCAGGCGCTGCGGTTGGCCGCCAGGTCGTCGACCAGCCAAGACAGCATGGCACCGGTCGGCGAGCGGTCGCTGGCGAAGGAGTCGAGACAGATGAAGTGGACGCTGCCGTGGTCGAACGAGTAGTAAGCCTCGGTTCCCGAGGCCACGCCGCCTGCCTCGGCGGCGCGCGGCAGGGTAAAGATGTCGAAATAGGGCCCGCTCTGGGTGGCGGAGTCGGCGCTCAGACCGTCGTGGTTCCCCAAGGTCGGCCACAGCACGGTGCTGCGCAGCATGCGCGGGTAGATGTCGAAGACCGCGGACTGGTACTCGGCGTCGGTGCCGGCGAGGTAGGCGTTGTCGCCAAGCATGAGCCAGAGGTCGGTGCGACGCCCGGCCGCGAAAACCTCGTAGGCGTCGCGGACCGCCTGGGCGTCCGCATTCGCTGTGCCCGAGTCGCCGATCACCCAGATCCGGATCGGTCCGCCTAAGCCCGGAACCGGGCTGGTCGCAAACCGGTGGTCGGCGTCGCCGCCGGCCAGCGGCACGGAACGGGTCCCTACCGAGTAGAAGTAGGTCGTCGCAGGGTCGAGTCCAGACAGCGCGATCTCGTGATCGAGAACCAGCGCCGAGTCATCGGCCCAGGACCCGAGCTCGAGCATGGACGGGCCGTAGCGGACGCGGCTGTCGGTGGCGACGTCGGTACGCCAGCGGATGGTGACACCGGTTGCCGTGCCGAGCTGGAGGTAAGGGCCACGAACCACCCGCGCTTCGGCCTCCGCGGCGCTCGAGACCTTCTCGGCGACGGGCGTCGCGGCCTCGACAGCGGTGGGCTTGCGGCGCAGCGACTGCGGGTCGCGACCGGAAAGGGCGAAGACTCGCGACGCTTCGCGATGCAACCCAGGAGCCGGATTCTCACTCGCCTCCAGAACCTCGTCGAGGTCAGCGGCGGCTGCGGCAATCATTCCCAGGGCGGCGTATGCGTGACCGCGTAGGCGGAGCGCCTTGAGCTGGCCGGGTGCCGCCGCCAGCACTCGATCGAGGCAACGAACTGC
>JAQBHE010000573.1:0-14233 GCA_032128015.1 Holophagae bacterium | reverse complement strand
AGGACCAGGTCGTCCAGTCGATGGAGGACGCCAGCCCGACGCGCTGGCATCTGGCTCACACCACTTGGTTTTTCGAGACCTTGGTGCTCAAGCCGTCCCTTCCCGGCTACCGGCCGATCAACCACGCGTTCGAGTACCTGTTCAATTCGTACTACAACTCCCTGGGCGCCCAGTTTCCCCGTCCACAGCGTGGTCTGCTCACCCGCCCCACCGTGGCCGAGGTGATGGCGTACCGGGAGCACGTCGATCGGGCGATGTTGGAGCTGCTGGAAAGTGCCCAAGAGCGGGAGCTGCAGGACGTGATCACGCTCGGGATGCACCACGAACAGCAGCATCAAGAGCTGATGGTCACCGACCTCAAGCACCTGCTCTCGCTCAACCCCTTGTTCCCCAGCTACCGGGCGACCGAGAAAGCCGCGATCGTGGAGGTCCAGCCGTTGGGCTGGGTCCACAGACCCGAGGGACTGGTCGAGATCGGACACGCCGGCGACGGATTCGCGTACGACAACGAAGGGCCGCGCCATCGCACATTCGCCGAGGCCTTCGCGCTCGGCGACCGGCTCATCACCTGCGGCGAGTACCAGCAGTTCATCGACGACGGCGGCTACCGAACCGCCGATCTCTGGCTTGCCGACGGCTGGTCGATCGTCGAACAAGAAGGCTGGGACGCTCCGCTCTACTGGCTCGAGCTCGACGGCGGTTGGGAGACCTTCACGCTGAGCGGACTGCGCGACCTGAATCCTTCGGAGCCAGTCTGCCACGTCAGCTACTACGAGGCCGACGCATTCGCGCGCTGGTCCGGTGCTCGACTCCCCACCGAGGCCGAATGGGAGCTGGTCGCCAAGGACGCGCGAACCGCCGGCAACTTCGTCGAGAGCGAGCGTTTCCACCCGGTCCCGCTCTCGCGCAAACCCGACGCGGCCGCGACCCAGGTGTTCGGCGGCGTCTGGGAGTGGACCCAGAGCCCCTACACCCCCTACCCCGGCTACCGCCCGCCGGCCGGTGCGCTGGGCGAGTACAACTCCAAGTTCATGTCGAGCCAGATGGTTCTCCGCGGCGGCTCGTGCGCCACCCCAGCCTCACACATCCGCGCCACCTATCGGAACTTCTTCGCGCCGTCCAAACGCTGGCAGTTCACCGGCATCCGCCTGGCGCGGTAGGTACATCTCCGGCCGCGGAGAACGGCGAAAGCCGGCGGGAAAGCCCGCCGGCTCCGATCCCGCGTTCTCTGAGCCGGGCGGCTAGATCCGGCCGACGACGATGAACGTGGCCCGGCGGTTGCGGCTCCAGCAACTCTCGTCACTGTCCTGGCACACCGGCCGCTCATTACCGTAGCTCAGGCTCTTGAGCCGGCTACCGCTCACCCCGGCGTTCTGGACGAAGCCGAGAGCGGAATGGGACCGGCGATCGCCGAGGGCGAGGTTGTACTCGGCGGTTCCCCGCTCGTCGCAATGGCCTTCGACGCTGACCACCAGCTCGGGCCGCTGCTGCAGGAGCTGAGCGTTGCGGCTCAAACGATCACGGGCCTCCGCGGCGAGATCGGAGCGGTCGTAGGCGAAGTAGACATCGCCGAGGAGACCCTCGCGCCGAAGGTAGTCATTGAGGGTCGCCAGATCCGAGCTCCAGATGTCGGGCGCGGCGGGCTTGGGCGCAGGGGCCGGCGGCGGCTCGGGCCTGGGCGCCGGCGGCGTCACCGCCCTAGCAACTTCTTGCGGAGGCGCGGGCTGGACGTTCTTGTTCTTGCTGCAACCGACGATCGGCAGCACCAGCAGGATGACGGCAGCAGAAATCGCGGTGGCGAGTCGACGAGAGTTCATGGCGTTGGCTCCTATTGTCGTCCCGGCGATCCGCTGGCAGATCCAGCCTCACCCCGGCGGAACCGAACTCTAGGCCGGCTCCGATCTCTGACGCCATTCTCCGAAAGATAGGAATTCGTATCCCTTTCGATAGACGCGCTCGAGAGCGCCACCGTGTAGGGTCGGTGGTTGCGCAAGGTCGCGATGATGCTCGAGCTGACCCCACCCCAAAGCCTCGCCGAGCGCCTGATCGCCTCGGGGCGAATCGTGCTCGCTGCCTCATCGCTGTTCGCAGTCTGGCTCGACCCCTCCGAGCCTGCCAAGTACGCCAGCATCGCCTACGGCCTGCTGGTCGCCTACCTCGGCTACTCGCTGGTCGTCGCCTCGCTGTCTTGGCGGCTCTCCCAGCCGTCGGAGCGCCGGCGCTTGTTGTCCCACGGCTTCGACCTACTGTTTTTTTCGCTCTTCATCTACTTCACCGCCGGGCCGGCCAGCCCCTTCATCGCCTTCTTCGTGTTCTCGTTGGCCTGCGCGACCCTGCGCTGGCAGTGGCGGGGCACGCTGTGGACCGCGGCTGCCGCGCTCTTGGCCTACCTTGCGGCCGGCCTCTACTTCGGGCTGGTGCTCCACGACCCCACCTTCCAGCTCCACTCGTTCATCATCCGCGGCGTCTACCTGGCGGTGGTCGCGACCCTGCTCGGCTACCTCGGCTTTCACGAGCACCAAGCCCGCAACTGGCTGTCGATGCTCGCCGCCTGGCGCCAGCGTCCGACGGTAGACGCGGCCCAGATCCAAGGCGACCTCGAGTACGCTGCCGACCTCCTCGAGTGTCGGAGCGTCGTCGTCGGGTGGACCGACTCCGAGGAGCCTTGGCTCAACATCGTGTCGTGGGACGACGGCCAGTTCGAGCGTCGACGGCTACCGCCGCCCGAGACCAGCGCGCTGGTGTCGCCGCCGCTCGCCGACGCCAGCTTCTTCTGTCTCGATCTGCGTGACAACGAGCCGACGGTGTGGCGCCGCGACGGCGGTCACCTACAGAGCTGGATCGGAACGCCCTTCGGCGGCGCCCTAGCGCCGCCGAAGGGCTCGCGCACCGTGATCTCGTGTCCACTCGAGGCGGTGGGAGTGCAGGGTCGGGCCCTATTCATCGACCGCCGAACGATCTCTCCCGACGAGTTGACGCTCGCCGAAGTGGTCGCCGGCGCGATCGCGGTGCGCCTCGAGCAGATCCACATCACCGCCGCGCTGCGCACGAGCGCCGCCGATGACGAGCGGGTGCGCCTCGCCCGCGACCTCCACGACGGCGTTCTCCAGTCGCTCACCGGCATCGCACTGCAGCTCGCAGCGGTGGCGCGCCGCTTCGACGACCGCGACGCGACCGCCCGCGCGGCCCTCGAGTCGGTACGCGAGCGCATTGTCAGTGAACAGCGCGACCTGCGCTTCTTGATCGACGAGATGCGACCGCGGCCGGGCTCACCGGCGGTCGACGAAAGCGCGCTCGGGTCGCGTTTGAGCGATCTCTCCGAGCGCATCGAGCGCGAATGGAACTTGTCGGTCGACCTCGACATCACCGAGCCGCTGCCGCCGGTGCCCGAGACTCTGGCCCGCCAGGTGTACCTGCTGATCCGCGAAGCCCTGATCAACGCGGTTCGTCACGGCCGAGCCTCGCGGGCCGCGGTGGCGATCGAGCACTCGGCGACCCAGCTAGCGATTCGGATCGCCGACAATGGCTGCGGATTCCCGATCCAGGGGCAGTTCACCGCCGCCGCCCTCGATACTCTCGGCGCCGGTCCGCGCAACATCCGCGAACGAGTCGGCTCGCTCGCCGGCACCCTGGTGCTCGATTCGAGCGCCGAGGGCGCCTGTCTCACCCTCACCTTGCCGGTGTCGCCCCCGCCGTGAGCCCGATCCCGTGAGCCCAATCCAATGAACTCTATCAGCCTGGTCCTCGCCGACGACCACCCGATCGTCCTCGACGGTCTCGCCCAGCTGTTCGCGGTCGAGCCGGACATCGCGGTGCTCGCCCGTTGCCGCGGCGGCGATGAAGCGGTCGAGGCGTTGCGGAGCCACCGCCCGGACATCGTGGTCCTGGACCTGCGGATGCCGGGTACCGACGGTCTGGCGGTGCTGCGTACGATGGCGAGCCTCGGCCTCGAAACTCGCGCCGTGGTGCTCACCGCCGCGGTTTCCGACGAACAGTTGCTCGAAGCGGTTCGACTCGGCGCTCGGGGAGTGGTGCTCAAGGAGGCTGCGCCGGCACGGTTGGTCGAAGCGGTTCGCGAGGTCTACGCCGGCCGCGAGTGGATCGAGCCGGGCCTGGTCAGCCGGGCGCTGCGCCGGATGATGAGCCGTGAGAACGGCCTTCGCGAGGCGGTCCAGACCCTGACCCCGCGCGAGCTCGAGATCGTGCGTCTGGTCGCCGAGGGGCTGCGCAACCGGGCGGTCGCCGAGCGGCTGTTCATCTCCGAGGGCACGGTCAAGATCCACCTCCATCGGATCTACGAGAAGCTCGGCGTGGACGGTCGTTTCTCGCTCGCGCTCTACGCCCGCGAGAAGGGGATTGTTTGACTCCGGGAAAAGCAGCCGATGGCTAGCCGCTAAGCTAGCAAACACGAGCGAACTGACCCAGAAATCGAGTGTTTCGGGTTCCTCCGAACGTAGCGGCCCGTCTTCGGGCGCGCCGAGACTTGGGCGGCCGACGAACGAGCGAGCTCCTTGCGTCGGCGACCGCGCCCGAACGAGAAGAAATGCCCAGCGCCCGCTCAACGTCACGGCCTTTTTCGCGGCAATGGCGCGCGCCCCAATAACTCCGCACTCGGCCGCCCAAGCTCGGCCGCTACGCCCGGAAGGGACCAAGGCGTGCCGGTCCGATCGGTCGTGCGACGCAGGCTCCGAGACGCCCTGGTGTCCTGCGGCGGCTCGTTCGCTCAGCCGCCGGCTGGGCTTTTCGCCGCCTCCGGCGGGGCGGTCGCGGGTTGAGGATCGAGTGGAACGAGATCGCGCCCCGCGAGCCCAGGATGATCGGGCCTCACCTTCCCCGCACGCCACACCGCGAAGCTCAGCGGACCGCCAAGACCCCAGGGCCGCTTGCCGTCCTTGTCCTTGAGCTCACCGAGATAGGGGTTCCAGTAGTCCCAGACCACCTCGCCACTGGCCGCCACCTCGAACATCCGGCCTTGGGGCCCGGCGGTGACGAAGCTCGAACCGTTGGCCTGGCGGTGGACCCCGGAGATGAACGGCGAATAGAACGACTCGCGCTCGGCGGCCACCCAGGTCCACACCGTGCCGGCAGGCCCCCACGGACCGCTGGCTTCGAGCGGATAGCGAGCCTTGGCAAACGACGGCGGCACGATCTCTTCGAGCGACGACCACTGGCCGTCGGGCCGTCGGTTGCCGTTGTTGAAGATCGTGATGTTGCCGGCGCCAGCAAGACCGGAGGGAACCCACTCGGCGTTGTGCGGGTAGAACAGCTTTTTGTCGGTCGGTGCGCCGCGTCCGTACGCCGACGGGTTGCCCCAACGGTAGAGCAGGTCGCCCGCCGGCCCCGCGGCCTCCTCGGTCGAGCGTGGGCGCGCGAGCACCCAGATCTCGCCAAGCTCGGGCCCGGTGAGCAAAATCTGGTCGAGCGCGGGATTCCAGTCGACCGCGTTGATGTGGAGGAAGTCGGCTCGCTGCGGTGGCTCTTCCTCTTGCTTCTCCGCGTCCCCGTCGGCGTCCGCGCTCCCACCGGCACTCGAGACAGCGGCCGGGGCGGCGGGCGCTTCAGCCTCGTCGTCCTCGGGAACGTAGCCAAGAGCCTTCAGCTGCTCGAGCTCCTCGTCGTCGATCACCAGCGACGGCCCACCGGCATTGATGTCGATGCGGCCGGGGTGGGCCGCCGGATCACCGTAATTCGGGAGAGCCGGGTCGAGGTTTTGGATCAGGTGGTCCCACACCCGCCACTCCCACACGATCCGCGCACCGTCGGGGGGCAGCGGTTCGATCTCGACCACGAAGTCCGGCCACAGCCCACGGTTCTGCGCCTTTTCGCCATCTGGGATCAGGTCCGGACGCCGGCCGACCGCAGCCGCTTCTTCGGCAGTCTTGACCTCCCAGCCGATCGCCAGCAGGTTGCCGTTGGGCAACGGCTCGATGTCGTGGTGGAGGATCCGTTGGTCGGTCGAGAGCTTCCATTCCCAGAGGACCTTTCCCTCCCAGCTCAGCCTCTGGAGAATCCCCAGCGCGCCGCCGACCTGGAATCGCGAGATCGCGGGATCACGGCCCGGACGCAGCAGCGACCCGTCATCGAGCAGATACGTCGGGTGCGGCGCGTATTCGCTCTCCCAGGTGTGGACGGCGCGTCCTTCGCGATCGATCAGGTAGGTGATCCCGGAACTGATCGGCGAGAACAGCAGGTAGCCGGGAGCCACCGACTCGCCGGCGTTCGCAACCAGTCCGCTCGGACGCGGATCGGGAACGAAGGACGGTCGCTCCGGCGCCGGCTCGCGGTCGGCGGCAACGTCGGTCTCGGGGCCGGCGTCGCGGCAACCGGCTGAGGTCACGGTGGTCACCAGGGCGAGAAGGATGAACGATCGTTGGATGGCCACGAAACCGCGTCGGCGGCGCGATGGTTGAATCACGATAGCTCCTCGTTGTTGAACGGCCCGAGTCTAGCGCCTCGAGACTCGTGCCGATCGGTATGGGGACGCAGACCGCGCAGCAGATCAGCCTGGTAGGATCGTCCCCTCGCCTTCTCGCTTCTTCTCCCTTTTCCCTCTGGAGGTTCCATGACCGCTATCAACGACAGAGTCTCGCTCGAGAAGCGCGGCAACATCGGCCTTCTGGTCGTCGACAACCCGCCGGTGAACGCGCTCAGCCAGGCAGTCCGCCAGGGCCTGCTCGAAGGCATGAAGGCGGCGACCGCCGACGATTCGATCGCCGCGGTGGTGCTGTGCTGCAAGGGCCGCACTTTCATCGCTGGCGCCGATATCACCGAGTTCGGCAAGCCGATGCAACCACCGAGCCTGCAGGAAGCCCAGCGTGCGATCGAGGATTCGCCGAAGCCAGTGGTCGCCGCGATCTTCGGCACCGCCCTCGGCGGCGGACTCGAAGTGGCGATGTGCTGCCATTACCGGGTCGGCGCGCCGAGCGCCCAGTACGGCCAGCCCGAGGTCAAGCTCGGTCTGCTGCCCGGCGCCGGCGGCACACAGCGCCTGCCGCGGGTAGTCGGCGTCGAGAAGGCGCTCGCGATGTGCGCGATCGGCGACCCGATCGGTTCTGCAGAAGCGCTCGAGTACGGCCTGATCGAAGAGATCGTCGACGGCGACCTCACCGCTGGAGCGGTCGCGTTCGCCGAGAAGCTGGTCGCCTCGGGCTCGAAACTGCGCAAGATCCGCGATCGCAACGAGAAGATCCAGGCCGCCAAGGGCAAACCTGAGATCTTCGACTCGTTCCGCCGGCAGATCGGCCGCAAGGCCCGCGGCTTCGACGCCCCGGAGCTCAACATCCAGGCGGTAGAGGCGGCGGTCAACCTGCCCTTCGACGAGGGGCTCAAGAAGGAAGTCCAGCTGTTCGGGAAGTTGATGGGGGGATTGCAGTCGGCCGCCCAGCGCTACTACTTCTTCGCCGAGCGCGAAGCCGCCAAGGTCCCCGACATCCCGAAGGACACGCCGCTGCGCAAGATCGCGAACGTCGGGGTGCTCGGCGCCGGCACCATGGGCGGCGGCATCGCCATGAACTTCGCCAACGTCGGGATCCCGGTGACTCTGGTCGAGAAGGACAAAGCGGCGCTCGACCGCGGCATTGGAGTCATCCGCAAGAACTACGAGCGCACCGCCCAGCGTGGACGGATGACCGCGGCCCAGGTCGAGGAGCGGATGGCGCTGATCACTCCCTCGCTCGACAAGGCGAGCTTCGCCGACAAGGACCTGGTGATCGAGGCGGTGTTCGAAAACATGGACCTCAAGAAAGCGGTGTTCAGCGAGCTCGACACGATCTGCAAGGAAGGCGCGATCCTCGCCACCAACACCTCGGCGCTCGACGTCAACGTCATCGCAGCCCAGACCAAGCGTCCCGAGGACGTCATCGGACTCCACTTCTTCAGCCCCGCCAACGTCATGCGCCTACTCGAGATGGTGCGCGGCGAGAAGACCGGGCGTGACGTCGTCGCCACCTGTCTTGCGACCGCGCGCTCAATCAAGAAGATCGCGGTGGTGGTCGGGGTGTGCCCGGGATTCGTTGGCAACCGGATGCTGTTTCAGCGCGGCATCGAGGCCAACCAGTTGATCCTCGAGGGCGCCACACCGTGGCAGGTCGACCAGGTGATCTATGACTTCGGCTTCCCGATGGGCCCGTTCGCGATGTCCGACCTTGCCGGCCTCGACATCGGCTGGAGCGCCGAGAAGTCGTCGTCGAGCACCATCCGCGAGATCCTGTGCGAGTCCGGTCGCCGCGGCCAGAAGAACGGCAAGGGCTACTACGTCTACGACCGCGAGAGCCGCGCCTCGGCGCCCGACCCCGAAGTGCTCGAGATCATCCGCGCCTTCGCCAAGAAGAAGGGCGTCGCCCAGCGCGAAGTCTCCGATCAGGAGATCCTCGAGCGCTGCTTGTACCCGATGGTCAACGAGGGTGCCCGGATCCTCGACGAGGGCATGGCGATTCGCTCGAGCGACATCGACGTGGTGTGGGTGAACGGCTACGGCTGGCCGGTGTACCGCGGCGGTCCGATGTTCTGGGCCGACAGTCTCGGGCTCGGCAAGGTGGCGGCCAAGATCGAGGAGAACCACGCGCAACTCGGTGGCGACCACTGGAAGGTGTCGCCGTTGCTCGCGCGTCTCGCGAAGGAGGCTAAGGGGTTTCGCGACTTCAGCCGCGGCTGATCGCCGCGAGCGCGGCGCCGCGGAGGACGGGGGTCGGTCGCTCCCTTCGTTGGGTTTCGGAAAGGAGACCGCCATGAATCGTCCCCGCTCGACGACCAGCGGCGCCGCCGCGCTGCTGGTCGCCCTCCTCGGACTGTCCTCGGTTGGGACCGCGCAGGAACCACCGGCGAGCGCGCCGGTGGGCGCTGTCGCGGTCGCAGCGCCGCCGTCGCCACGCGACACCGCCGACCTCGGCGCCTTCGTCGACGGCTTCATGGCGTCCTATCTCGAATCGAGGCACCTCGCGGGGGCGGTGGTGGCGGTGGTCGGGGACGGCGAGCTGCTGCTGGCACGCGGGTTCGGCTTCGCCGACGCCGAACAGCGCCTGCCGGTCAATCCCGAGCGCACTCTGTTTCGCATCGGATCGATCTCGAAGACCTTCGTCTGGACCTCGGTGATGCAGCAGGTCGAAGCCGGCAAGCTCGACCTCGCCGCGGACGTCAACGGCTACTTCCCGGACTTCCAGGTGCCGGCCACCTACGAGGCGCCGATCACCCTCACCCATCTGATGACCCACACCGCGGGTCTCGACGACCACGTGGTCGGTCTGTTCGCGCACGACGCAGCGTCGCTGCGACCACTCGCCGAGATCCTGCGCGACGAGATGCCGCGCCGGGTGCGGCCGCCGGGACAGATCTCGTCGTACTCGAACCACGGCTCGGCGATGGCGATGGTCGCGGTGCAGACGGTCTCGGGCGAGAACTGGAACGACTACCTCGAGCGCCACATCCTCGAACCCCTGGACCTCGAGCGCACCACCTTCGAACAACCGCTGCCAGCCACCATCGACGCCGAGCTGTCGAAGGGCTACCGCTACCTGAACGGCGAATTCAAGGAACAGCCGTTCGAGTTCGTGCCGCTCGCCCCGATCGGCGCCGCGAGCTCGACCGCCACCGACATGGCGCGGATGATGATCACCCACCTCGACCTCGGAGCACTCGGCGCGGTACGGGTGTTCGAAGAGGCGACGGCGCGGACCATGCAGAGCGACCTGTTTCGCCACGCCGATGGTGTGCTCGCCATGCAGCACGGCTTCTACGAGATGAGCCGCAACGGGGTGCGGATCATCGGCCACGGCGGCGACACCCTTTGGTTTCACTCGGTGATGGCGTTGTTTCCCGAGCAACGGCTCGGCGTGTTCGTCTCGCTCAACACCGCCGGCGGCGACCCGTCTGAACTGCTCAAGGCCTTCGTCGACCGCTACTTTCCCAAGCAGACGGCGCCCTTGGTCAAGGCCGACGTCGATCCGTCGCGCTTCGCTGGCTCGTACCGGCCGACCCGTTACGCCCACCGCGACTTCACCAAGGTCGCGGCACTGGTCAGCACCCTCGAGCTGGTAGCGGAGGACGGTGCCCTGGTATCCAAAGTGGGCGAGGGGACGCGCTGGTTCCCGATCGGCCCATCGCTGTTTCGGGCCGAGCACGAAGAACGCACGCTCGCCTTCGGCGAGGACGCCTCCGGAAGGGTCCGCTATGCCTTCGTCGGTGAGTTGCCGGTGATTGCCTTCGAAGCGGTGCCAGCAACCGAGTCGTCGCGGTTGGCGATCGCGGTCTTCGGTGTCGCGGTTGCGTTCTTCGTGTTGAGCTTCTTGGCTTGGCCAGTGGGAGCGCTGCTGCGCCGCTGGTACGGGGTGCGCCTCGACCCGAGCCAAAGGATCGGCTGGTTCGCCCGAGCCGTGCTGTGGACGACGGCGGGCTGCGCACTGGCGGGCATTGCCGCCCTCGCCGTTTCGCTCTCCGACCCGAACTCGATCGTGTTCGGACTGACACCGCAGATTCGCCTCCACGCTCTCTTGACGTTGATCGCATCGGCGCTCGGCGCCGCAGCACTGGCGCTGGCTGTGGGCATGTGGCGCAGCCGGCGGGGCCGTTGGCTGTCGAGGGTGTGCTACAGCGCCGTGGTCCTCGGAGCCCTCGGCTACGTCTGGCAGTCGTGGATCTGGAACCTCTTGTGGTGGCCTTTTTGACGACCGCCTAGACCTCCGAATGCACTCGTAGAAGCAAGAAACGAAACTGAGGCTTCGGGTTCCTCTGAGGGTAACGCCCGTCTTCGGGCGCGCCGACGCTTGGGCGGCCGACGAACGAGCAAGCACGCCGGCAGTATCACCGCGCACGAACGAGAGACACTCAGCGCCCGCGCGACGTCGCGGCCTATTCGCTGCACTTGCGCACGTCCCAACAGCTCCTCACTCGGCCGCCCAAGGTCGGCCGCTACCAGGGAGGGAGCATGCGCCCGGCGCTTCCGAGCGGCCGAGCCGGTCGGCCGCTACCCCCGGAAGGGGCACGGCGGGCTACCTCGAGAACCAAGCGCAGGACCTTGCGTACTATGGACTGACACCCCGACCACGACGCCGCCCGTAGCCCGAGCTCAGCACGATGTTCCAGGACCTCGCTTTCGCCCTGCGCAGCCTGCGCCGCGACGCCGGCGCCTCGGTGCTCGCGATCCTGCTGCTCGCGACCGGGGCCGGCGCCGCCGCCGCGGTGTTCGGCATCGTCGACGCCTACTTGCTGCGACCGTTGCCCTATCCCCAATCCGATCGCATCGTCTCGGTGCGGGTCACCGCGCCCGAGGGTCACCAGGCGCCCCGATCCAGCGACCTCGCCGCGGTCGAGCTCGGCGCCAGCGGTGTGGTCGCGGTCGCAACCTCGTGGGACCTCGACGTCTTCACCCTGATCGGCGGCGACGCCCCCGAGCGCGCGCCCGGCGCCTGGGTCGACCCTGCGTACTTTCGCGTCCTGGGCGTGACCCCGGCGATCGGCCGGCCGCTCGAGGAGTCCGATCTCCGCAGCGGTGGCGCCAACGTCGCCGTGATCAGCCACGGCCTGTGGCAGCACCGCTTCGGGGGCGACCCGAACATCCTCGGAGTCTCGTTCCAGGCTTGGGTCTCGGACCGCCCGGAGGAAGCCGAGTCGTTCACGGTGGTCGGGGTCATGGGGGCCGATTTCTGGCCTTTCGTGCGCTACTCCGAGATCCTGACGCCCCTGCGCGCGCAGCAGTTCCCGTACCTCGCGCGCCTGGCTCCAGGTGTCGACGTCGCGGCGGCCTCCGAGGCGCTGACCACGCTGGTGCGCGCGCACCTCGGTGAGACCGGCGACCAGACGACCCGTGTCGAGCTCCAGCCACTTCAAGAACGCTACACCGCGCCCATTCGGCCGCTGCTGATGGTGCTGCTGGCGGCAGCGGTGCTGGTGCTGTTGATCGCCTCGGGAAACGTCGCCCTGCTGTTGTTCGTTCGTGCCGGTCGACGCGAGCGCGAGCTGGCAGTGCGCGCCGCCCTCGGCGCCGGGCGCGAGCGGTTGGTGCGCCAGCTGGTCTTCGAGGGGTTGGCGGTCGCCGCCACCGCGGCCCTGCTCGGACTGGCGGTCGCGGAGGCGATCCTCGGCACCCTCGGTGCGTTGATCGCGGACCAGGTCGGGCGCGCGACCCCCGGAGGCGTCGGCGCGCTACGCCTCGACGCCGGCGGCGCGCTGCTGTTGCTGCTGGTCTGCACCACGGTTGGTCTCGGTCTCGGACTCGTATCTTCGCTGGTGGTCCGACGACCCGAGTTGAGCCTTACCTTGCGCGCCGGCCCCGGCACCACCGACACCCGTGAGCGCCAACGCACCCGCCAGCTGCTGGTCGCGAGCGAGGTCGCGCTGTCGTTGGGCCTGCTGGTCGCCGCCGGTCTCGCCACTCGCAGCGCGCTCCACCTGGGGACCCTCGAGCTCGGTTTCGAAACCGACCGCATCCTGACCACCAGCATTGGCTTGAGGGAGCAGAGCTACCCGCAGGACGAGGACCGCGAACGCTTCGCCTCGCAGCTCCTCGAACGGCTCTCCGCCGCGCCCGGAGTCGAAGCCGCCGCACTCGCAACGATGCCGCCCTTCGCGGCGCTCACACCCCAGCGCATCGAGATCGTAGGCGAGTCCGGTGTCCAGGAGGCGACCGGCATCGGCATCCGCAACATCTCGTCCAGCTACTTGGCCACCTTGAGAATCCCGGTGCTCGCCGGCCGCGCCCTCGACGATCGCGACCGCCAGGGGACCGAGCCGGTGGCGATGGTCAGCGCCGACCTCGCTCGCCGTCTGTGGCCGCAATCTAGCCCGCTCGGACAGCGGCTGCGACTGGGCGGCTCGGCGATGGAAATGGCGATGGCCGGCGATGGGGAGTCGCAATGGCGCGAGGTCGTCGGGGTTACCGGATCGGTGCGCGAGACCCTGGTCGGCGAAGACCTCGGCGAGGTCTACGTGCCCCTCGATCAGAGTCCGAGCCGGTGGTTGACCGTGATCACCAAGAGCACGAGCACCGACCCGTACTCGACGCTCGGCGCGGTCCAGAGCGTGATTCGCGACCTCGACCGCGGCGTGCCGCTGGTCGAGCCCGGACCCCTATCTCGACACGTCGAGCACGACACCCTGAGCAGTCGATTCCTGGCCGGAGTGCTGTCCGCGTTCTCGGTGTTCGCGGTGATCCTCGGCCTGGTCGGACTGTGGGGGGTGGTCGCTCACGCCGCGATCCAGCGTCGCCGCGAGACCGCGATCCGCCTCGCCCTCGGCGCCGAGCCGCGCGGCGTAGTCGGGCTGTTCTTACGCCAGGCCGCCGTGACCCTGGGCGGCGGCACCGCCCTCGGCCTGGTGGTCGCCTTAGTACTCGCGCGCGCGCTCCGGGGACAGCTCCACGGCATCGGCATCGGCGATGCCGCGACCTGGATCGGACTGCCGGCGCTGCTGTTGCTGTGCGCGCTTGTTGCCAGTTGGCTACCGGCGCGCAGAGCGTCGCGGCGCGATCCGATGACCGAGCTGCGGCGCGACTAGACTCCGCGAACGGTGGAATTGGCACCAGGCCCTGGGTTGCGAATGGGCCGCGCTGCGGCCCGGCCGAAGCGATCGCGATGAGCAAGACCGAACCTGTTTTCTCGCTGCACCCAATCGGCTGTGTACGTTCCCCGGTCACCGAGCCGACCGACGAGGGATGGAATGCGGTCGAGTCCCGCATCGAGATCAACCCCGACCTCCGCGACGGACTGCGTGGGCTCGGTGACTTCTCCCACGTCGTGGTAGTCACCCTGCTCCACCGTGCGGCATTCGATCGCCAGCGTCACCTGGTCCGCAGGCCGCGCGGCCAGGCCGATATGCCCGAAGTCGGAATCTTCGCCCAGCGCGCGAAGGACCGCCCGAACCCGATCAGCGTCACCTGTGTGCGGCTGCTGCGAGTCGAGGACGCGGGTCCGGTGGTCCAAGGACTCGACGCCATCGACGGCACCCCGGTGCTCGACCTGAAGCCCTGGGTCGAGGAGTTCGATGCCGCGAAGTCGCCGCGAGCCCCGGAGTGGATGAGCCGGCTAATGCGCGGCTATTTCTAAGCAGCAACGGACCCGAAAAGCACGAAAGCCTCGAGCACCTCACGGAACCGCAACTCGGGGGGTAGATGGGATGAGAAGGCCAACCTCCCAACGCAGTCGCCAAGAATGGTGCTGCAGGAAACGACGAGCTTGAGAGCTCAAAGGAGGTTGACCCATGAAGCAGCGTAGCAAGAGGAACGAAGAGCGGCGAGTGATCGGCA